>CALLQM010000102.1 GCA_938014855.1 uncultured Clostridia bacterium
TGTGTCTAAACCATCCATCGCAGGCTGGGGAATGAACTGGCAGAACTGCCATGAAATGATCTTTGTCGGGCTTTCAGATAGCTTTGAATCTTATTATCAAGCTGTACGCAGGTGCTGGAGGTTTGGGCAACATCATGGTGTAAATGTCCATATCGTCATATCTGATGCAGAGGGCGCGGTAAAAGCAAACATTGAGCGAAAACAGGCGGACGCGGAAAGAATGACGCAGGAGCTCGTAAAGTATACACAGAAGATCCTTGAATCAGATATCAGATCGACCAAAAGAATAACAGAAACTTATTACGCACGTGAAAAGATGGAGGTGCCAGAATGGTTGGTTGCGTAGACCAATACATAGATAATCGGATGGCTTTATATAACGGCGATTCCTGCGAGGTTCTAACCGGGATCCCGAACAATTCCGTTCATTTTGAGGTGTATTCTCCGCCGTTTGCAAGCTTGTATACATACAGCAACAGTGAACGGGATTTGGGAAACTGCCGCAATAAATCAGAGTTTTTTGAACAGTTTGAATTTATTGTCAGGGAACTTTACCGGGTGCTGATGCCCGGTAGAATCATGGCGGTACATTGTATGAACCTCCCTACGTCAAAAGAACGGCATGGATATATCGGAATTGAGGACTTTCGCGGAGATTTGATACGGCTGTTTGAATCAGTCGGGTTTATTTATCACAGTGAAGTATGCATTTGGAAAGATCCTGTAATCGCAATGCAGAGGACAAAGGCACTCGGGCTATTACATAAACAGCTTAAAAAAGACAGTTGTATGAGTCGCCAAGGAATACCAGATTATCTAGTAGTCATGCGTAAGCCGGGAGACAATCCAGAGCGAGTCAGCCACACGAATGTTACATTTCCTGTTAATGTGTGGCAGAGGTATGCGAGCCCGATTTGGATGGATATAAACCCGTCCGATACGTTGCAAGGGCGATCCGCACGGGAGGAAAAAGACGAACGGCATATCTGTCCACTGCAGCTTACAGTTATCCGCAGAGCGTTGAACTTGTGGACAAATCCAAACGATATTGTTTTGACCCCATTTTTAGGCATTGGGAGTGAAGCATATCAAGCTTTAAAAATAGGGCGTAGAGCGGTCGGAATTGAGTTAAAAGAAAGCTATTACCGGCAGGCGGTAGCAAACTGTAAAAGTGTTGTTGAATGCAAACAGACAAGTTTATGGTAAAGGGGATATAAATGGCAGAAGTCAAATGGATAAAAA
>CALLQM010000103.1 GCA_938014855.1 uncultured Clostridia bacterium
ACGTTGTACCGTTCATGAAACAAAAGCAATTGCAGAAGCGGCTCACCATTAAAAGAATACCTCGTAAAAGAACAAGAGGGCGATTTTACACGCCCTCTTGTTCTTTTATTAAATTACTGAATATCCCATATTTCTTTTGCATATTCCAAAATGGTACGGTCGCTTGAGAATTTCCCTGCATTTGCAATATTAAATAAACACTTGCGAGTAAATGCGGTTTGATCTACGCTGTCACGGTTAATGCGCAGTTTTGTATCGCAGTAGGACTCAAAATCCAACAGCAGATAGTATTGATCCGGTTTATGCCAGCTTGCGCCTTTGAGCAAAGAATCGTACAGTTCTTGAAACATACCTGTATCGCCGTCATCAAACGTTCCGTCAATCAGTGTATCTACAACGCGTTTGATACGAGGATTTTCCTCATATAATTTCTTTGCGTTGTAGTGAGTTGAAACTTTTTCAATTTCTTCCACAGTTGCACCAAAGATATAGTTGTTTTCTTGGCCTGCCTGCTCAATAATTTCGACATTTGCGCCATCCATTGTACCAAGCGTAACCGCTCCATTCAGCATCAACTTCATATTTCCGGTGCCTGACGCTTCAGTTCCAGCAGTTGAAATTTGTTCCGAAATATCCGCCGCAGGAATGAGTTTTTCTGCATAGGATACATTATAATTTTGGACAAACAATACCTGCATTTTGCCCTGCATATCAGGGTCTGTGTTAATCAGTTTTGCAATCTCATTAATAAATTTAATAATACCTTTTGCGCGGCGGTATCCTGGTGCCGCTTTTGCGCCAAACAAAAATACCATTGGACGAAACTCTTGAATGCTGCCTTCTTTGATTCCAAAATAGAAATCCAGTATTGAAAAAGCGTTTAGCAGCTGACGTTTATACTCATGCAAGCGCTTTATTTGAATATCAAACAATGCGTTTGGATCCAGTTCTACACCTTCATGCTCTTGAATGTAAGAACAAAGTTGGTGTTTCTTTTCATTTTTAATAGCTTGGAACTGCTCCACCGTTTCTTGATTCTCAATGAATGGCTCTAACTTTTTTAGCACTTCAAGGTTGGTAATCCAATTGGAACCGATTTTTTTAGTTAAAAATTCGGACAGTTCCGGATTGCACAACGCAAGCCATCTGCGCTGTGTGATGCCATTGGTTTTATTGAAAAAGCGCTCAGGCCATAAACGATACCAATCGTGAAATACCGTATCTTTTAGAATTTGCGTATGAATTCGCGCTACACCATTGGTACAGTGGGATGCATACACCGCTAGTTTTGCCATATGAATTTGCTCATCGCAAATAATGTCATACGGTTTTCTTGCGGTTCCTATGATTTGATGTTCTTTGAGTTCACGTCCAAGGCTGTCCTGAAGCATGACGACATAGGGATAAACTTGAGGCAGAACCGACATAAATAATTGTGTATCCCATTTTTCCAAAGCTTCCGCCATGACCGTATGGTTTGTATAGGCAAACGTGTCGCGTACAATTGCGAATGCTTTTTTAAATGATAGGCTGTATTCCGCCATTAGGATTCGAAGTAATTCCGGTATAGCAACGACTGGATGGGTGTCGTTGAGCTGAATTGCATAAGCATCTGCAAAACCTGAAAAATCATCTCCATGCTGTTTTTGATAATCTTTGAGAATGCTTTGCAGAGACGCACATGTAAAGAAATACTGCTGTTTGAGCCGCAGTCGTTTTCCCTCCTGCGTATCGTCGTTGGGGTATAGAACCGCAGAAATTGCCTGCGCATTATTTTGTTCAGCAGATGCTTCTTGATATTTCTGCTGGTTAAACAAATCAAAATGGAAAGCCTGAACCGGTTCAGCCTGCCAAAGCCGAAGCGTATTGATAGTTTTTCCACCATAACCGATAATTGGCATATCATATGGAACTGCTTTGATCTGCTGATCGCCAAACTGTACCAAAACGGATTCTTCTTCTTTTCGGACGCTCCAAGGATCGCCGAATTGCTGCCAGTCATCCGCCTGCTCTTTTTGAAATCCGTCTTCAATCGACTGCTTAAACAATCCATAACGATAACGAATCCCGTAACCATTTAGGGGAATATCGTGTGTAGCTGCCGAATCCAAGAAACATGCGGCCAATCTGCCAAGTCCGCCATTGCCAAGCGCATCGTCCTCAATCTGCTCAAACACCGAATGATCCAGCCCATGACGAGTTAAATACTCATTGCAGGACTCCAGCAAGTGTAAGTTCATGAGATTGTTGTTGATAAGGCGGCCCACCAAAAATTCCGCTGAAAAATAACAGGCTTGTTTGCTTTGCGTTGTTTTCTGTTTCCAATTTGGACGCAAAATTTCCATTGCCGCCTGTGATACTGCAATATACAATTGTTTTACTGAAGCGGTCTGAGCAGTTACACCCTCGAGCTCCAAAAGTTGGTCGATCCTTTGTTGAAAGTTCTGCAAAGTATTGTCCCCCTTGTTATCTGCCGTAAAGTTGAGTAAGTGTGCGCATCGTTTGTGCCAGTTCTGACGTCAATTGCCCCTCAGTAAGCCTCCAGCGCCAATTCCTTCCGCCTATGGTAGACGGCATATTCATCCGCGCCTGATTATCCATCCCGAGATAGTCCTGCATCTGATAAACCGCAAGATCCGCCGAGCTAGCGATTCCCGCTCGAATAACCGCCCACGGGATTGCTTTATTGGTGCGAACATTTAGATAGTTTCGAGCAAACCGCAACACACTGCGTTTTTGACCGGCAAAAAAGCCGACCAACGTTTCGTTATCATGCGTCCCGCCATATACAACTGTATTTTTACCATAATGACAAGGTAAATTACGGTTTGTACCATCTGAATCAAATGCAAACTGGAGAAGCTTCATGCCGGGATAACCTCGTTTTTTTAGAAGATTGCGCACGGCTGGTGTGATAACTCCAAGATCTTCTGCAATGATTTGCGTTTTTCCAATCGCTTCTTCAATCGCTGAAATCAGCTTATTTCCAGGTCCTTCCATCCATTCCCCATTTTTGGCGGTAAGATCTCCCGCTGGAATGGAGTAATAATGGACAATTCCGATGAAATGATCAATTCGAATGATATCGTAGAGTTTAGCAGATTGTGCCATCCGCTCTTTCCACCACATAAACCCATTTTGTTCCATTTTTTGCCAGTTATAGAGTGGGTTACCCCATAATTGTCCGGTGGCTGAAAACATATCAGGCGGCACTCCGGCAACCCGCACCGGATTGCGGCGTTCATCTAACTGAAATTCGTCTCCATGCACCCAAACATCCGTACTGTCCATAGCAACATAAATAGGGATATCTCCAACAATTTGGATACCTTTCTTGTTAGCGTACCTTTTTAGCATAAACCACTGGCGATAGAATTCATACTGACAAAATTTCCAAAATTCAATTTTAGATTTAAGTTTTAAAGAATAAGCTTGAACCGCTTTTTTCGTTCGAAAACGGATATCTTCCGGCCATGCAAGCCATTCTTTCCCTCCAAAATAATGTTTGACCGCCATGTAAAGACAATAGTCGTCTAACCAAAACCGTTGATCTTCACAAAATTGTTGATAGTCCAACGTATTTTGATGCGAGCTGCGCTGAAACGCAGATTTCAGCACATCAAATCGCTGTTCATAAATTTTCGCATAATCCACAGATGCTGGATCATATCCCCAATCACAGGCATCTGCTTCTTGTTTGGTGAGCAGTCCCTGTTCAATCAGTGTATCCAAATCAATAAAGTAAGGATTTCCTGAAAAGGCGGAAAAACTTTGATAGGGGCTGTCCCCATAACTTGTAGGACCTATAGGCAGTACCTGCCAATACGTCTGCCCTGCCGCTTCCAAAAAATCTACAAACTCATACGCTTTTTTGCCAAATGTTCCGATTCCATAAGGAGACGGCAGGCTGGAAATGGGCAGTAATACACCGGCTCCTCGTTTTAATGGTTGTTGTTTAGTCTTGTTCAAATCATCCACCGCCTAGTATTGGTTACACCGATTACAATATAGAAATTAAAATTGTTCGACTCAACATAGTTTCTTATTTTGAGCATATCTGCTTGACGCTTTCCCCTTTCACCAATTCAAACGGTACGATTTCATGGACAGCCTGTGCATTTCGTTCGATACAGTCAAGTAGAATTTCCACACCGCGAGAAGCTAATTGAGTTTGCGATTGCTTGACAGTTGCAAGCTTTGGATTGTAATATTCAGCAAGTTCAATGCCATCAAATCCAATTACGGAAATATCGTCTGGAACTCGTTTGCCCTGATCGATTAGCGCTCGGATTGCACCAATTGCCATCACGTCACCCATCGTTATAACGGAAGTAAGATTCGGCATCTTTTTTAACAGCCGGTTCATCGCCATATATGCAGATGTATAAGAAAATCGAGATTTTTCAAACTGCAATTGTTCATCAAATGCAAGATTGTGTGCTGAGAAGCTGGATTTACAGCCTTGTAAACGCAGCAAACTGGTAAACGACAGTTCGGGGTTACCTCCAAGAATACCGATTGTTCGGTGTCCCTGCTCGATGAGATAATCTACCGCACAAGCGGCCCCCGCTGTGTCATCTGTACTGACACTGGATAGGTTGGAAAATTTAAGAGCTTCCGCCGAGTTGGTTACAAGCACACATGGAATTTGAATTGCACGGAAATGTGCACGAAAATTGACCAAACTTCCACCCAAAAAGATGAGACCGAGCGGCTTCTGTTCTCTGCAAATTTGAATTGCCTGCTGTACTTCGTCTGCCTCCTCATCCAAATAGCTCACCATCGCGGCATAATCGGACTTTTTTATCAGCGACTGCATTTGTTCAAGAATGGAAGAAAAAAGCATATTATTGGTTCCTTTAACCAAAATCGCAATTCCTACTGCCGCTTGTTGTTTCAGTTGTCTAGCGTTGCTGTTCGGTACAAATTTATGCGCTTCCACAACTGCTCGAATTTTTGCTTTTGTTGCTTCACTTACGTCCGGGTGATTATTGAGTGCTCGAGAGACCGTACTCACAGCAAACCCAGATTGTCTCGCAATATCCTTGATGGTCAAATCAAACACACTCCAAACAGATGCGAATTTTTTATTATCCTTTTACAGCGCCTGCCACAACGCCCCGAATAATATGTTTTTGGCAGGTAAGATAGAATACCACAATGGGTATAATTGCTAAAATCAACATTGCCATCAGAGCACCCATATCACGGGAGCCATAACCACCCTGCAAATACTGTACAGCAATTGGAATGGTTTTATACTTATTACCAATTACCAAATAAGGCAGCAAATAGTCATTCCAAATCCACATTGCATTCAAAATCGCTACTGTAATAGCAGTTGGGCGCAAGATCGGGAACACTACTAAGAAAAACGTTTGGGTCGGATTGCAGCCGTCAATCACAGCTGCTTCCTCAATATCCAGCGGAATTCCTTTTAGAAATCCACTAAAGATAAATACAGAAAGCCCGGATCCAAACCCTAAATATATTGCGATGATTCCAATTGGGTTATCAAGATGCAGAATGTTTGCAATTTTGGACATTGTAAACATGACCATCTGAAATGGTACAATCATACTGAATACAAACAAATAATACATAATGGAAGTTGTTTTATTTTTGACACGTACGATATACCACGCCGTCATAGCCGTAAAGAGGATAATGACCGCTACAGAACATACTGTAATAAACAGAGAATATGCAAATGCCTGCATAAATCCAATTTTTTGGATGCCGTTTACATAATTGGTCAAACCTGCAAACGTTTGTGAATCCGGCAATTGAAACGGAGCAACCGAAATCGAAAACTGACCCTTAAAGGAATTCATCAATACAATAAAGATCGGAGCAAGGAATAAAATCGAAAGTAAAAACAGAAATACAAACAGAAATGCATCTACTTTTTTACGTGTTTGTGTCATTACCGTTCAACCTCCTTGCTTCTTGTGATCCAAAGCTGCAGAAATGCAATTGCCGCTACTATGATAAAGAATACGACTGCTTTTGCCTGCCCGACACCTTCATATCCGACTCGCCCATAAAAGGTATCATAGATATCCAAGGCCAGCATCGCGGTTTCCTTTCCGGGAGCACCGGCGGTTAATGCAAAGTTTTGGTCAAACAGTTTAAAGGAATTCGTCAAAGTAAGGAATGTACAAATGGTAATGGACGGCATAACCATTGGAATAATGATGCGGTGCAGTGTTTGAAATGGCGTTGCGCCATCAATCGCGGCCGCTTCCATTAAATCACTGGGGATATTCTGAATCCCTGCAACATAGATAATCATCATGTAGCCCATCATCTGCCAATTCATCAGGACTATGAGACCCCAAAACCCATATTTTGATGAAAATGTGATATCAACACCAAAATTAAGCAAAACACCATTGATAATGAGCTGCCAAATGTATCCCAAAACAATGCCGCCAATTAGATTCGGCATAAAAAATATGGTTCGAAATAAGTTTGTTCCACGTATACCTCTTGTCAGCAGCAATGCTAGAAAAAACGCTAGAACATTAATTGTCACAATAGAAATAGCCGCATATCTTACAGTAAACCAAAGTGCATGCAGAAAATTGCTGCTTGGAGAAAATGCTTTTATGTAATTCTCAAAGCCCACCCAATGAGCATTTGAAACCGTTGTAAACTCGGTAAAAGATAGGTAAACGCCCATAATGAACGGAATTAAAAAAGCAATGGAAAAAGCAATTACCGTAGGTAATGCAAACAAGGCAAACTGTTTTTTTAGTGTTTTTTGCATATCATCTTCTCCTTGTTATCAATCTGATACAGCAAGTGCGCGTTCCTTTTCCACTCGCTATATAAAACTTGCCGCCCCGCACCGCAAAGGTACGGAGCGGCATGGGCGTTTTTACAATTCTATGGTTATTGTGCGCTCTCAGCTTTCCACTCATCCACAACCAGTGTTTTTACATCTTCCCAGTTTTTTGTGCCCTGGGCATACTGAAGGAGTGCCGCACCAAAGTCATCTTTAAAGACCTGACTCGGGAACAAAGTAAAGTTCCAGCTGACATTCTGAATGTCTTTGTTCTCCATAAAGCGAATGACTTCTTGTGCCAACGGATCGGTCGGTTTTTCGTCATCGTTAAATGTATCAAACGGAGCAATAAATCCCAATTTGTTCGTTACAAAGTCTTTTCCTGTTTCACTGGAATAGAGCCAATACAGAAAATCTGCAGCCAATTTCTGCTGTTCAGGATCTGCCTGGCTGTTGATTGCGAAGAAGTTTTCTGTACCAACGCACAGACCTTGCTTTTCTTCCCCTTCCACACCGGTATAAATCGGCAGGAATTTGATATCTTCTTCTTTAACGGTATTTCCCTGTACTTCACTGATCTGGCTCCAAGCCCAGTTTCCGTTTTGCACCATTGCACACTGTCCAAGTGCAAACTCAGCCATGGAATCCGCAACCTGTTTGCTTCCAAGCAGTTTCGGAGCAGTTACAGAATTGTTGATATAAAGATCAAAAATGTTCTTAAAGTTGTCGCTGTACTGGAATTGAATTTCTTTGGTTGCATCACTTGTCAAATCCACATTGTTGTCTTTAAACTCATAATAAACAGGAAGGTTTGCCAAGTGGGTCTGCCAGCGCCAATCTTCACCTGGTTTTAGTGATGTGGAAGCAAATACACCTTGAATGCCAAGCGCATCCTTTTTCGCAGTCATATCCTCAGCAACCGCTTTGAGTGTATCAAAATTGTTGATTTCATCAATTGATTTCGCTTTCGCATCATCCATAGCAAAGTATTTGTTCATGATTGCATTGTTGTAAATAATGCCATATCCTTCTACAACATAAGGAACACCATAAACACCGTCACCATCGGTAATTGCAAGCGACTTATCCGAAAGATGCTGATAAAGTTCGGTATCTTTCATATCCGCGCAATAGTCTTTCCAATTTGCATAACCTCTAGGACCGTTAATTTGGAAAATTGTTGGTGCATCCGCTTTCGCTATTTCAGACTTTAGAGTCTGCTCGTATGTTCCGGATGCCGCAGTTACTACATTAAGTTCAACGCCCGTTTCTTCCTGATAAACTTCAGCAATTTCATCATATACCGGCGCAATTTCCGGTTTGAAGTTTAAGTAGTAAATCTTTCCGCCTTCTTTAGGTTCGTCTTGTTTAGAGTCGCCTTCTTGGGAGGTTTCTGCCTGAGATGCGTTTGCATCGCCGGCGGGTGTTTCGCTTGTTTCAGAAGAGCCACAAGCCGCCAACGACGCTACCATCGCAGACGCCATGAACAGTGCCATTAACTTTTTCATTTTCATCAAAATTCCTCCTAATTATGATTCATTCTAACGAACAAACCGAAAACGTTTTTTGGAAACGTTACCGGAAACGTTTCCGGTTTCTGCTTTCATGATACCGTTTCATCTCTTCTTTTTCAATGGGTTTTCTTAAAAATTGTGAAATGCAACAATTTTAATTTACTTAGTTGTGCATATTGTTTATTTTATTCGAGTATCTTGCTAATTATTCAAATAGAAACAGCCCCCATAACGGAGGCTGTTTCATTAACGCAAAAATGGCCGCCCAAAGGCGGCCATTTTTAAAGAAAAAGATTCTTATTTAGAGAACTTTTTGCAAGCAACAGTTCCAGCAGCAGCCAGAGAA
>CALLQM010000104.1 GCA_938014855.1 uncultured Clostridia bacterium
CTTCGTGATGTAGCATTTGCAATCGTAGAAACGACAGGACAGCTTTCTGTTTATCAAAAATACAGCGCTCGCAATGTTACTGCAGACGTGATAGGTATCAAAGATGATCCAAAAGAAAACGATCCTCCTGTCGTTATTATCAGCGATGGAATGGTTAGTCATAGTGCGCTGTCCCACTGCAAATTATCGCATGATTGGCTGGAACAAACGTTATCTGAAAATGGCTACAAAACGGATGATATTTTCATTATGACATGCAATCGCAATGCTGATTATTATATCGTTCCAGCAGAGAGAAAAAATAAAAAAAATAAGAAACATAAGGAGGGCGGAAAATGAAGCGATTTCGCTTTTCCATTATTATTACTGTTCTTATTTTAGTAGTTTGCTCGTTTGCATTGGTTAAAATTGTGAAAGTTTCCGATGAGTTAACGGATACACTAAATCAAATTTCGACTGCAATTGAACAAAATAAAACCGACCAGATCTTAGATCTGGTCGGAAAATTTGAAACGGATTGGGAAGAAAACGAAAAAACATTGATGCAGTATATCCATCACGATGAACTGGACACGATTACGGGTATCGCAGCCCGTCTAACTGCCCTTGCTCGATACCAAGACTATTCGGAATTGAGCGCAGAGATAGACAGGCTGAAGCACTTGATTAAGCATGTTTGCGAATCTCAAATGCCGACTTATAAAAATATATTTTAATTTCTCGCTTGTAAAAGTGCCTGTAATTCCTGCATAAATGAATCAATATCTTTAAACTGCCGATAAACAGATGCAAAGCGAACGTAAGCCACTTCATCAATTTGGCGCAGTTTTTCCATAGCATGTTCCCCAATTTTATATGAAGGCACTTCTTTGTCTAATGAATTTTGTAAATTTAGTTCGATATCTTTGACTGCTTCTTCTAAAACAGCCAGCGAAACCGGACGTTTTTCGCACGCACGAACCAAACCGCTCAGCAGTTTTCCGGAATCAAATGCTTCGCGCGATTTGTCTTTTTTAATTACAACCAAGGGCGTTGTCTCAATAATCTCATAGGTCGTAAAACGCCGTTCACATTTTAAACATTCACGGCGTCTGCGAATTCGTTCAAATTCGTCAGTAGGACGAGAGTCAATCACTTTACTCTCCACATAGCCACAGTATGGGCATTTCATGCTTCATTCCCCTTTGCCCGTCATTACACGGTACTCTCTGTATTTCTGTAATCATAGCATGATTTTTTTTTGTTGACAAGGGGAAATTATCGTTTTCATTGTCTTTGTATGGCATTTAAAATCAACTGATAACTTTTTTGAAGTTCATGGTAATCACTGTAATTGCTGCGATAGACTTCTAAAATTACTCCACCATCAAACCCATGACTTTTTAGATTTGAAAGAAATTCGTTGAGATCCATCGTTCCTTTACCAACCGGCAGACAGTCATTCTGTGCATCATGATCGCTGATATGAACATGAATGACTCTTTCTCCCATTGCCTCTGTCATTTGCCGAATTGAATAGCCTGCGCGTATGCACTGCTTTGTGTCCAAAACAAATTTGGCATCCGGCAGATAGCTCGTCATCGCCTTAAAAAATGCGGGACAATTGCTCGTGCATCTTGGAACGTTCTCCTGAGCTACTGTAATGCCCATAGAACGTCCTGTATAAGCCAACTCACCAAACATATCAAAATAACGATTATAAGGCTTTACAGCCTCTTTACGGTCACCATGAAGCACAAATATCTTCGCACCTAACACGTTTGCCGCATGAAAATATCGTTTATACAGTTCTAGGCCATCTAATGTGCGGCGGCGATATTCAGAAAAAAACAAAAGTGGTTCCAAACCGGAGGTAAATGGATGAACGGATAAGATTTTGGTACCATTATCTGCAGCTATTTTTGCAAGCTGTGTTGTAAAAGAATCGTTTAGTTCACTGGGTGCATTAAAAAAGATCTCGGCTGCTTGTGCACCAAAACCAGATATGCAGGCAAAAGCCCGTTCTGTCAGCTCCGGATAAAAACAAGCGGTGGATACTCCTGCCAGCATAATCGTTTCTCCTTTTGTGAAATGTTTGCAGTATCGTATTTATTAGTATATGAATTTTTAAAACTTAGGAGACCTTAGTTATTAAGCTGAGCCGCCGGTAATACCGGCGGCTCAGTCGTTTTCTTTATAAAAATTACCTTGCTTTTTTGGAAGCTTTGTAATCCTGCCAGGTTACCCAAATTGGTCCGGCGATGCAAATGGAAGAATAAGCACCCGAAATCATACCAATCAACATGGGGAACGCAAATGTCAAAATTGACTCTACATGAGAAATCAATGCAATTGCACATACGACACCAAGCGCAACAACAGTAGAAACAGTAGTATTAATCGATCTTGTCAAAGACTGATTAATGGATTTGTTAACCATTTCATCCAAAGAAGTCTTCGTGCCCATCAACCGTTTATTTTCTCGAATACGGTCATACACAACTACCGTTGCATTGATCGAATAACCAAGAATGGTCAACGCAACCGCAATAAAGTTCTGACTGATTGGAATACGGAAGAATACAAAAACTGCAAATACAAACATGACGTCATGTATCAAGGCAACTACAGAGAATACACCTGCAGACCATCCGCCAATTTTACGGAATCGAAATGCAATATAAATAATCATGATCAAAGCTGCTGCTGCAACTGCAACAACACATTTAATAAAGAAATCATGTCCGATTGCAGGGTCAACATTGTTCGTAGACACTACTTGTACATTTTGATCCGCATATTCTTGCTGAAGAGTAGCAGTAATCTCCTGTTGCTTTTCCGGAGTAACTCCCTCTTTTGATGACAAAGTAACAACATAGTTTACATTACCTGTCACAACATCCTGCTGTTCCTGTAAAGAAACGCTTTGTCCAAGGGTATTTTCAATCACAGACTGAAAATCTGCTTTTTCAATATCTCCGTCAAATGAATAGGTTACCAATGAGCCACCGCGAAACTCGATGTCCAGCTCAACGCCAAAAATCAGCGCAACCAGCAAAGTGACGATGATAATTGCAGACGAAATGGTAAACCAAATCTTTTTACGTCCTACAATATTAATCATTTTTAGCACCTCCGTACAGCCACGCATTCTTGAACGGCTTAAACTTGGAGATTGATTTGAGCATCAGTCGGGAAGCTGTTACACCCATGATAAAGTTAAATACTACACCTACAATCAGTGTAAAACCAAAGGAGTAAATCGCGCCTGTCGCTGATGGTCCAAACCATCTGAAAATACCAGTAAACATTCTTGCAAATACCGATCCCGGAGGGCCAAATGCACCCATTAAGACGGCTGCAACAAGGACCATCGTGATATTGCCGTCAAAAATTGCAGCAAAGGTCCTATGGAAACCGGAATCAATGGCACCATCAAGGGTTTTTCCGACAGCTAATTCTTCCTTGATGCGCTCAGATGTAATGATGTTTGCGTCAACACCCATACCGATGGACAGGATAATACCCGCGATACCCGGCAAAGTGAGCGTAAACGAAGGAATGTTGGGGAAAAATCCAGATACACAGGCAATGGAACCAGCAATCTGTCCCAGCAACGCAATACAGGCAACCAAACCAGGAAGCCTATACACAATGATAATAAATAGAGAAACAAGTGCAAATGCAATCATTCCAGCAGTGACCATTGCATCGCGTGCGCCCATACCCAATGTCGGAGAAATGGAGCTAAAGTTCTCTGTCTGTAGCTTGAACGGAAGAGCACCGCCATTAATTTTATCAGCAAGAGCTTTTGCTTCATCTGAGGTAAATCTGCCCGTAATTTGAGCTTGACCATCAGGAATCTGATTACTTACGAGAGGAGCTGAAATCGTGGTCTCATCCATCCAGATAGAGATCTGTTGTCCAACAAGCCGTCCCGTTGCTTCCGCAAATGCTTCGGCACCGTCTTTATTAAGTTTCAGAGAAACTGCATATTCACCGTTTTCGGGATTTACAACAGCGGTAGCAGATTCAACCTGTTTTCCTTCCAAAATAACAGGACCGTCTTGATTTTCACGGAATGTTAAAAGAGCAGTTTCGCCCAGTTCTTTTACAGCAGTTTCAGGATTAAAATTCGTTTCGTTTTCCTTCCATGGGAAACGAACAATAATTCTGTCCTTGTTGTAATCGGTATACACCTCAGAATCCGTAATGTTCTGGGAAACCAATCTTACTTTGATAATTGATTCGGCAGCGGCCATTTCGTCGTTTGTGGCGTCATATCCTTCAGGTGGGCTGAACGTCACATCGACACCTCCGCGGATATCAATGCCCCAGCGGATATCTCCGGCACCCTTAACGAATGTCTTGGTGACATCCCCATAGGATGTAGATAATCCGAAGAATGACAGCGCTGTCAGCGCGATGATCAATGCCAAAACGACAAAAAACATCGACTTGCCAACTTTTTTCATCTGTTTGTCCTCCTTGCAAACCATATCTGCTAAAACAGCCAACAACCGCAGGGGTTCGAACCGTTTCCTGCGGTTGAATATGGTCCTCTTTATGCCAAAACGCACTGTTTTACGCAATGCGGCACTTTTACAATTATATTTGAATTGGGTGAAAAAGTCAATCCATTTTTCATTTGCAAAGAACGGGTCGGCTTATGTCAAAATTCATATTAAACTGAGAGTTCTGCGCGCTCTCCCAAAACCTGTTTATTCGCATCCAGCATAGGTACTACAAAGTCACGAATAAATTCGTCAACCTGTTCACTGCTGCGTCCTGTAAACTTGATCGGATCCAAGATTGCTTCGATTTCATTGCGTTCCAAACCAAAAGCAGAATCGCTGCAAATGCGGGAAATCAAATCGTTTTCTCCGCCTTCCTCTTTGACAACCTTCGCGGCTGCAATGGAATGCTGACGCAGACGCTCATGCAGCTCCTGGCGGTCGCCGCCTTTTTTTACGGCCTGCATCATAATGTCCTCGGTTGCCATAAACGGCAATTCACGCATGACTCTTTGATGAACCATCTTCGGATACACAACCAAGCCATCACATACATTCAGCATAATTTTTAAAATTGCGTCTGTGGCAAGAAATGCTTCCGCTACGGCAATGCGCTTATTTGCGCTGTCATCCAGCGTTCTTTCAAACCATTGTGTCGCCGCTGTAAATTCCGGATTTAAAGAATTCACCATGACATAACGCGACAATGCAGTAATGCGTTCACTCCGCATCGGGTTGCGCTTATACGGCATTGCAGACGAGCCAATCTGTTTCTTTTCGAACGGCTCCTCCATCTCCTTAAAGTTTGCAAGCAAACGCAGGTCGTTGGAAAATTTGCTCGTGCTCTGTGCAATTCCTGCCAAAACATTTACAACAAAACTATCCACTTTACGGGAATAGGTTTGTCCGGAAACAGGAACAACTGAATCAAAGCCCATTTCGTTTGCAATGTCCTCTTCGACTGCTTTGATTTTTTTCGCATCACCGTCAAAAAGTTCTACAAAACTTGCTTGCGTTCCGGTGGTACCCTTGCTTCCAAGCAGTTTCAAAGAAGCAATACGGTGTTCAAGTTCTCCCAAATCCATCATCAATTCATTTAACCACAGAGTAGCACGCTTACCGACTGTGGTCAGCTGAGCAGGCTGAAGATGGGTGTATGCAAGAGCTGGCATGTCCTTATATTTCACAGCAAAGTCTGCTAAAAGTGATATGACATTGATTAGTTTGCGCCGAATGATGTTGAGCCCTTCCCGCATGACGATAACATCCGTATTATCGCCTACATAACAGCTGGTTGCACCTAAATGAATAATGCCTTTTGCTTCCGGACACTGTACACCTTAAGCATAGACATGACTCATAACATCATGGCGGCATTCTTTTTCTCTCGCAACAGCTACATCATAGTTAATGTCATCGGCATATGCCTCAAGCTGAGCAATTTGTTCATCCGAAATTGGCAGTCCCTGCCGTTTTTCCGCCTTAGCAAGCGCAATCCAAAGTTTCCGCCATGTTTTGAATTTGTTATCAGCTGAAAATACATACTGCATTTCCTCGCTGGCATAACGTGTGCAAAACGGGCTTTCATACCTGTCGTGCCTGTCACTCATGAAAATCAACCTTTCCGCAGGGGCGTTCTCCCCTGTCCTGCAAAAAATCAGCCGAGGCAATTAAAACCAAGTATGGTCAATTGCTCGTGCGCATTGTAATAGTATAGCACAAAAGGCGGATGAAGAAAATATTCATCCGCCTTTTCTTTATAAAATTTCCATTTTGTTTACTTTGCAAGCAATAGCTTTTCTACTGCAGCCAATTGTGTACAAAGGCAAAGCAAGCTAACCGCTTGTTCCAATTCCGGAATGGTCGGATAAGTAGGCGCAACGCGGATGTTGCGGTCACGCGGGTCAACACCATACGGATAGGTCGCGCCCGCCGAAGTAAGCGTAACGCCTGCGGCTTTGCATAAGCCTACGACTCTTTTTGCACAGCCATCCATGACATCCAAAGAGATAAAATAGCCGCCCTTTGGATTTACCCATTCTGCAACGCCTTTTCCTGTCAGTTCTTCTTCAAAGGCATGAATCACCGTTTGAAACTTAGGAGGCAGAAGTTCTGCTTGTCGATCCATATGATTCATAATACCGTCCATGTTTTTAAAATACCGAGCATGGCGCAGCATATTGATTTTATCAAATCCAATGGTTTGAATGCTGATCAGCTTTTTCATGCGTTCCATATTTTCTGTCGAACTTGCAAACACGGCAACACCTGATCCGGCATACGAAACCTTTGATGTAGATGCAAATATCATGACGCGGTCCGGATCTCCCGCTTTTTTGCACTCGTCTAAAATATTAATCAGATGGTCGCGGTTATCGGGGTAAAGATCATGCACGGCATAAGCATTATCCCACATAATCATAAAATCTTTTGCGGCGGTTTTCATACGAGCAAAACGACGAACCGTTTCATCTGAATAGGTAATACCCTGCGGATTGGAATACTTAGGAACACACCAAATACCTTTGATGCTTTCGTCGGACGCAACAAGGCGCTCCACTTGATCCATATCCGGCCCTTCCGGTGTCATATCGACCGGAATCAATTCAAATCCATAGTGCTCAGTAATGGCAAAGTGACGGTCGTATCCCGGAGACGGGCAAAGAAATTTCACTTTATCCAGCTTGCTCCAAGGCTTAGCACCTTTACGAACGCCAAACAGCATCATTTTGCCAATTGCATCGTACATAAGCGACAAGCTGGAATTTCCACCGATAAAGAGTTCGTCAAAGCTGACCCCCAGCATTTCGCAAAAGATCGCTTTACATTCCGGGATTCCATCAAAGTTTCCATAATTTCGGCAGTCCAAACCATCCGCAGATTTTAAAGATGATTTTGAATTGAGTGTATCGAGCATATCTCCAACAAGATCAAACTGAACACCAGCCGGTTTACCGCGGGACATGTCAAGCGTAAGACCCTTTCCTCGCCAATCTTCATAACGCTGCATCAATTGATGATGTAGCTGCTGTAGTTCTTGATGCGAAAGTTCCGAATACCGTGACATAGGTTAGTACCCCCAATTATTTTGTGCGCTTGTCGGGTCTACCGAAATATGCGCTGTGATTTTTAAAACACGTATAGAAATGGTCACCTGCTGATCTATTTCTACCTTACTTATATTATATGAAATTTTCTAATTTTGCAAGATGAAATTTGAAATCTTGCAAAATTCATTATTTAGCACGAAAATACAGGCCATATAGAAACCACTTTTTATCGGGTTAGTACAGAAAAACAGGGACAGAACTGCAAGCAGTCTGTCCCTGTTTTATATTTTATGTTATTAAAATTCTGCAGAGCCGGTCGTTCTTGGGAACGGAATAACATCACGAATATTGGAAATTCCCGTAATATACATAATAAGCCGCTCGAAACCAAGCCCAAAACCTGCATGTTTGGTGCCGCCAAATTTTCGCAGATCTAAATACCAACTATAATCCTCTTTTTTAAGATCTAATTCTTCCATCCGTGCAA
>CALLQM010000105.1 GCA_938014855.1 uncultured Clostridia bacterium
GAATTCTTTCCATGATCGCGCTGTATTCCATCAACATCCGCGTCATGGGCAAAGCGAATATGCCTCTGCTCGGGGAAGATACTATCATTTCGCGGCTGGCGTTTATATCGGAAGATAAGACATTGATCGCGCTCATTCTTGGACTTGTGTTCAGTGTCCTAATCATCTTCATACTATACTGGTTTTTCGGTACAGAGATCGGCTGTTGCATCCGTGCCACCGGAAACAACGAATACATGGTGCGTGCACTGGGCGGCAACACCGACAATATGAAAATCATCGGCTTGCTTCTTTCAAATGGGTTGGTTGCACTATCGGGTGGCATGGTCGCCCAGCAGCAGGGCTATGCGGACGTCGGAATGGGGACGGGCACCATCGTGGTCGGGCTTGCATCCGTCATCATCGGCGAGGTTATCTTTGGCTGGGGCGAACACTCCTTCGGCTATAAGCTTGCCACCGTCGTGCTTGGCTCCATCGTCTATCGCATTATTATTGCATTAGTCTTGCGGATGGGACTAAAATCCACCGACTTAAAACTGCTGACCGCCATCATTGTTGCACTTGCGCTGTCCATTCCGGTCATTCGGAAGGCTCTTCAGCCTCTGTTTCACAAAACGAAACAGTCTTTTCTGCGCAAACAACAGGCTTGAGGAGGAACCATCATGCTGAAAATTGAACATGTCTGCAAAACCTTTAACCAAGGTACCGTAAATGAAAAGAAAGCGCTGATCGACCTCAGCCTAGACATCCAGCCGGGCGATTTTGTGACCGTCATCGGCGGCAACGGAGCGGGAAAATCCACAATGCTCAACGCGATAGCCGGCGTCTATCCGGTGGAAAGCGGAAACATCCTGTTGGGCGGGCAGGACATCACCCGTCTTCCTGAGCATAAACGTGCACGTATGCTTGGACGCGTGTTTCAGGACCCGATGATGGGCACCGCCGCCAACATGGGCATTGAAGAAAACCTTGCAATGGCTCTGCGCCGCGGAAAACGCCGCGGATTGGGCTGGGGGATTTCCAAAGAGGAGCGGGAACTTTTTATTGAAAAACTCAGAATGCTTGATCTTGGGTTGGAAGACCGCTTAAAATCCAAGGTCGGTCTGCTTTCCGGCGGACAGCGGCAGGCGCTCACTCTGCTGATGGCGACCCTGCAAAAACCGCAGGTTCTGCTGTTGGATGAACATACCGCGGCGCTCGACCCGAAAACAGCGCATAAAGTGCTGGAGCTTACCCAGCAGTTCATCGCTCGGGATAACCTAACCGCCCTTATGATTACCCATAACATGAAAGATGCACTCCGCGTGGGCAATCGACTCATTATGATGTATGAGGGACAAATTATCTACGATGTTCACGGTGAAGAAAAGAAAAAACTCACGACGGCCGATCTGCTTGCCAAATTCGACAGCGCGAGCGGCGGAGAATTCGCCAACGACCGTATGATCTTGGCTTCAAATCAAAAGAGCATTCCGGCAAGGAATGCTCTTTCTGCTGTATTGAATTTCCT
>CALLQM010000106.1 GCA_938014855.1 uncultured Clostridia bacterium
GCTTTCCCGTTACTTTTTCCACCAGCACATGGAAAAATCCTGTTTTTTGCAAAACCCCGCCAAGACACAGCGCCATAAATCCAAGCAGGAACGTCGGCATCATGCTGGTAATTCCTCCGCGGTTGAGCAAAATATCGACCGCTTCCACCGAGGTTTCGACATGAACGCCCGACATAACGGCATCAAACGCCGCCGTAACGGTATTTCCCTGCACCATCACACTGCATAGAACACCTGTACCAATTACGCTGATTAATGTAATGATCGCATCTATTTTTAATACACACAGCACAAACAGTAAGATTGCGGGCAGAAACGCCAAAAATCCCACGTTATAGTGCGCATGAAGCACAGTTTGAATTTCCAAAATCGCGGCTGTATCCAACGAAACGTTTTGCGAATAGTGCCGATTAATAAAAATAAAAATTACAAGCGATACAGCATAGGAAGGAAGTGTGGTATAGCACATCGATTTGATGTGTTCATACACCGGCGTGTTGCACGCGGTCGCGGTCAGCACGGTAGAATCGGAAATCGGGGACATTTTGTCGCCGAACCAAGCGCCGGAAACGATGCTTCCTGCCACCACGTACAGCGGAATTGAAAGCCCGCTGCTTGTGGCAACCCCCATAATTGCAATGCCGACTGTCCCGATCGTGCCCCAAGAAGTACCCACAATGGCAGACACAATGCTGCATATGATAAACGAGGTAATGAGAAAATATTGAGGGCTCAGTAGATTCAGCCCGTAATAGACAAGCGCAGGAACGGTGCCCGCCTGTACCCAAATACCAATGATTGCACCGATGAGCAAAAAGAACAGCAGCCCGACAAAAGCTTCGGAACAGCCTTGTTTCATACCATCTATGATATCTCGAAACTTCACTCCGTTCAAGCGTGAAATCGCGGTGATATAGATAATGCCCAAAACAAGCAGCAGCACGATATCGATTTGAAATACAAGAATTCCCGTCAGCAATAGGACAATCAACCCGCCAATTCCGATTATGGAAAGCATTAGCGACGGGAATTTCATTGCGCTGAGTACGAGAACCAAAACAATCGGAATCAGTGCAACCC
>CALLQM010000107.1 GCA_938014855.1 uncultured Clostridia bacterium
AGGAAGCCGCTGTCCTCAATATAGGAAACGATCAGCCCGATCGAATCGATATGCGCAGTCAGCACCACATGCGGCTGTTCCGCCTCGGTTTTGACGCGGCAGACGAGCGAACCCAGCGTAGGGACTTCGCAAGTTCCGAGGCCGGAAAGCAGTGTTTCCGCCTGCGCGACTGCGCCCATCTCCAAACCTGCAATGCCGGTGGCTTCACAGAGGGATAAAAGCATCTGAGCAGTTGTCATTGAGTTTTGCCTCCTAAAATTCCAAGGGCGGCACCGAATGCCGCCCCCATTTTTTAAAGTGCCTTGACAAGCTTCTTGAAATGCCGCCCGCGGGCTTCAAAGTTGGGGTAAGCATCAAAGCTGGCGCATGCCGGCGACAGCGTGACTATGTCTCCTTCTTCTGCCTGTTCATTCGCGAGCCGCACTGCGTCGGGAAGGTCTTGTGCACGTAAGATTTTAATCTTCGATGCGTCATAGCCACTGTAAGACGTAAGTGCCGCCTCGATCTGATCGGCGGTTGCGCCGGTGAGGATCAGGACTTTCACCTTTTCCATCAGTTTTGGCGCAAGCGGCTCAAACGGGATCTTTTTATCATAACCGCCCGCAATCAGAATCAGCTTTTGGTCAAAGCTGTCCAGTCCCGCAATGGTGCGGGTCGGGGTTGTAGCAATGGAATCATTATACCATTTAATGCCTTTCTTTTCACGCACCAGCTCGATACGGTGCTCAACACCGTCAAACTCGACGGCTACGTTGTAGATCGCCTCGGTGTCCACATAGCCCCATACCGCGCAGATCGCCGCCAGATAGTTTTCCACATTGTGGATACCCGGCAGTTTAATTTCGCAGGCATGCATGATTTTCTGCGCCTTGCCGTTTATCGCCATAAAAATGTCGCCGTCTTCCAGATAGGCACCGGTGCGCACCGGATGGTTGACCGAAAATTCAAACACCTGTCCGCGCACTTCCGGCTTAAACGAGGCGGCAATGTCATTATCCACACCCAAAACCGTGCGGGAAAAGGCGCCTTGATGGGTGAAGATGTTCTTTTTGGCGTTCACATACTCCTGCATATCCTTGTGGATATCCAGATGGTTGGGGGTGATGTTTGTAACCACCGCCGTATCCGGACTGCGGCGCATGGAAATCAGCTGGAAGCTGGAAAGCTCCACCACCGCAAAATCGTTTTGCCGGATGTCCCGGATTAAGGGCATCAGCGGACGGCCGATATTGCCTCCGACATGGACGCGGCGGCCGGCTTCTTTTAAGAATTCCGAAATCAAGGTTGTGGTGGTGGTCTTGCCGTCCGAACCCGTCACAGCAATGGTCTTGCAGGGGCACAGATCGAAAAACAGTTCCATTTCGCTGGTGACCACTACGTTATTGCGGCGCAGTTCATCGAACAGCGGCTGGTGGAATTTCATTCCCGGGGTGCGCAGGACAATATCGGCATCGATATCTTCGAGATATTTTGCTCCCAGATGCAGTTCGATTCCCTGCGCTTCAAAATTGCTGCAAAGCGCTTCCCCGAGTTCTTCGCGGGAGCGCCGGTCGCAAGCGGTGAGTTTGGCGCCGTATTCCGCCAAAAAACTGATCAGATCGGTATGGCTCACGCCGATCCCGATCATGCAGATCTTCTTTCCTTTGATCTGTTCAAAAAAATGCTGAACCCTGCTGTCCATAGATGACTGCCTCCAAAATGATCATTATTCTAAAATTCTGCTATGTAAAAATTCAAAATCTGACGAACTTATTCTATTCGTACAGCGCATAATTATCAAGTTTGTATTGAACGTAGATTCTTTATTTCCATGCGGAAATGATATAATCCACTGCCGCGATCTCCCGGCCGCCCTGCCAATAAACGCGCGGGACACGCCGCCCAATCAGGCAGGCTTCCTCATAGTTGATCGTCCCGTTGCAGGCGGCGAAATCGTCCAAAGTGACCCTGCACGCTCCGCTTTCGCCCACCAGCGTCACTTCATCGCCGGTCTGAACCCCGTCGATCTCTGTGACATCGATCATCATCTGATCCATACATACCGATCCGGTGATCGGGGCATACTGCCCGCGGACGATCACTTTGCCGCGGTTGGTGAGGTTGCGGCGGTAGCCGTCCGCATATCCGACCGCGATCGATGCGATCTTTTTGCCGTCCTCCTGGGTGGTATAGCGCCGCCCATAGCTGATGCTGACACCGGATTCCAGCGTTTTGACCATCGTGACCACCGTATAAAGCGACATCACCGGCCGCAGATCCGCCATACCGGCGCCTTCGGGCGACGGTTCCAGCCCATCGAGCAC
>CALLQM010000108.1 GCA_938014855.1 uncultured Clostridia bacterium
GTTTACAATTTTCATCATGGCATTTAACAGCCAAATGATTCCGGCTATATTGCATTATGGAGAAGAATTTATTAGAAATGTATCTCCCCTGGACAAGGCTGCGCTGTTAATGTTTCTATTAAGATTATGTTTAACCGGACTGCTGAGCAGCACTTGTACCATTTTAATGATCTATACTTCGATATCGGTCGGTCATTTGTTTGGCAAACACCGTATTTTAGCTTCCTTTGGCGCTTTTTTAGGGATCAGTTTTATTATGCAAAGTGCGACTTCCCTATTTTTTGTATCGTTTATGAATCCCATAATTAATAAATTAGAAGCCGTTGAATCAACTTTTACTGAGTTTACAGATATAATGGGAACTCTTTTTCAAGCAAGCGATATCATTAATCTCATTTTAAGCATCGTATTCTTTATTCTAACCAGCTTTATTCTACAAAGAAAATTAAATTTGGAATAGCGCCATTTATACAAAAAACCGGATGGATTGTTGACAATCCATCCGGTTTATGTTATACTTCGGGTTACGCGGTTATACGATTTATCAAATCTCATAACTACCTAAAAATAGCATAACACACTTTTATTGTTTTGTCAAGCCCCATCAAACACCTGCTTGCTTTCTTTAAAAGAGTTTGGATGGTGTAATTCCGATAAAGGAGATTTCAAGATGAGCAATCTACTCTCTTTGTTCCATAGCCAAAACAATCTTGCAGATCAAAAAAGCATGGACAAACTGTTGCAAACAAATGATCTTTCTAGCCAATACGGACTACGACTGACGTCAGAGGATGCATTGGAATTAGTACAAGCACGAAACGAAACACTGCAGGGATATGGACGCTTAGAATTTGGTAAAGGTGTTTTGGAACAGCTTGTACTCGCATTTTGTGATTCTCCTTACCTAAATGAAGAAACATACGCAGATAGTCTCCTATCTTTTTTGGAGTTGTTTTACCAAACCAAAAACGAATCCATGGAACGCATGCCGGATGATTTGGTTATTAAGCGAATGAAAGAAGCGTTTAATGGTTCTTGCGAAGGATCATTAAAACGACTTACAATTGTAATGGACACAATCGCTTATAATATTCGTGTTTACGGCAGTGAAGTTGCTCCGGAAGAAGAAAAATCATCTTGTACTCATCAACAACACGATACCGAGGAAGACGACGAAGAGTACACAAATTATGAGGGTGAGGAGGATGAAAATTGGAGAACCGTGAAATTTTAAAGCGGCCGGCCATCAACCCAGCATCGATTGACAACAGACAATTTACTTTTTCCTTACTCAATGAGATGATTCGCACTGGATTGGCTGATCAAACATTTTTAGATTTTTTTCAAACACAGCTTTTATCTGTTCTACATGACCAGTTAAACGAAATCACCAGCGGTGAAAGCAGTTCTGTTCCGGCTGAACTGGCCGACGAACTAATGGACGGAATTGGATATTGTATTGACCAAGCGCTGAAAGCAAAGCCTACTCTGGAGGAAAGTGCCCAGTTACTGATGCAGCTATCGGCCGCAGAGCTTTATAACATTGGAAAAGAACAGTTAAATAAGATTGCAAAATCTTGTGTCGCACTGCTGTCACGTGTTCAGGCAACACGTCTCAAAACGATCAATCGTGCTTATCAATTGGTTTTGGACAGCACCTATCCAACTTTTTTACACGACTGGAAAGCAACCACTTTCCCCCATGATTTTGAAGTAATTACGGAATACCCTTTGGCAGTTCAGCCAAGTGAAAGCGGTATTTTAGGAATATATGTACAATTATCAGCATTAGCACTAGAAAACCGTTTTTGTGCAAGGTATTCATCTGATTCAATTGATTCCCTTTTGATGGGATATGCACATGCACACCGTGTAAGTCCCACAGATGCCTATGTCAATTTGTTTACAATCACTCTGCAAAATTTGTTACTCAATAAGCTAATGGGACGGGATTGCTTAGAGCTAACAGAGGATGATTGCATACAGGTGGAAGCCATGCTTTCCTCTCTTGAGCCAAAGCAGCGCACACAACTGGTCATGCATACCACGGAACTGTTTTTAAAAGATGCGGACTTTGCATATCCCAAACTTGAAACTTATATTCGCAGTGCGGCAATGTCGTTTACAAAATTAATAAATGCCGCCAATGGATATTTATGCGAACTTTGCGTCGTAACTCCTGCTGCCCAAACACTGATCCATACAGACGGAGAGCGATTGGATAATGATGCGTTTGCATTGGTAGCCGAAGAAGTAATGTTAGCGGAAACAGCACAGGAAAAGATTCACATACTTCGCAGTGAATTACGCAGTTTGGCAGATCTGACCGATTTGCTTGCATCCGGTTCCATTTTTGAAGATGAATTTGAGCAATTATACACTTTGATGAATCCCATTACGCTTGCACTTTTACTTTCTGTCTCACCTGTCACAATTTCGGGACAGACATTTTCGATACAAAGCGATGTGGAATGGCAAACGGCTCTCATTAACTATCTAAATCGGCTGGAATCAGAGCCAAGAAAGAACACCCTTGCGCTCTATTATTCCGCGGTCGGGTAATCATAAAAGCAGAAAGGGACGAACCGTCCCTTTCTGCTTTTTGCTTGGTTCAACATTCCACTATAAAATGAATTGATTAATTGCTTCCGCTACCGCACTCTCGTTATTCGTTGCATGAGTAGTATATCGGGCGGTTTTTCGAATGAGATCCCCTGCATTTGCCGGTGCAATTGAACACCCCGCAAATTCTAACATTTCCACATCGTTTCCGCCATCGCCCATAGCCATGGTTTCCTCAGGTGAAACGCCCAACAACTCACAAAGGTATGCCAGTGCTTTTGCTTTTGTAGTTGCTTCGCTGTTGATTTCAATATTGTGTTCGACGGATGAAGTCAAAGATATACCACTGATTTGGTTTAACCGAAAGCGAATTTCCTCCTGAACGTCCACAGGCAAAAATGGCAGATTGATTTTTTCTAAGGTTACACCTTCTGTTTGAATATGACAGCGCAAATCATCCACCATTTTTCGTCCGTGCGCCAACATAGCACACCGCCATGGCGGTACGGGAAACTGTTCCACCATGTGGGCTTTTTTGAATTCCGTATAGCATTCTCCATTACAATATGCTTCCTTATAAATGTCCAACCCATCCAATGCATCCATTACCTGCAAGGCTGTTTTGAGCGGGATTAAGTTAGAATAAAGCGTTTTGTTATTCACAATGTCAGTAAGTACAGCCCCGTTTGAAGTAATTAAGTAACGCTGCCCGGGAATCGCTGACATTTGCTCCGGGACTCTGCCTTTTACCCTTCCCGTCGCAGTTAAAACATTCACGCCTTTAGCGATTGCCTTTTCAATAGCGGCACGATTTTCATCACTGATAGTGGCATGGTCATCGCAAAGCGCGGTACCATCCATATCAATTGCAAGCAGTTTGATTTTCATGCACTCTCTCCAATTTTTCCATTTTCTATTATTTGACTTAATTCGACAATTAACATTATACACTTTTTTGTGAAAGATCGAAAGCCCCACAAATTGCGCTTCCTTTTTGTTTCTGATACAATAAGAGCGATTGATTTGCGTTTCACAATTATTATTTTAAAATTAACGGAGGCATTTTCATGTTTATCTGTCCCGTATGCCATGGTATCCTTACAAAATCTGACAAGGCAATGCAGTGCAAAAAAGGGCATTGTTTTGATCTAGCCGCACAAGGTTATGTCCATCTGCTGTCCTCAAATAAAATGCATAGTAAATCCCCGGGCGATAATGCAGAAATGGTAAACGGCCGAACACGATTCTTAGACAGCGGTAATTATCAAACGCTGTCGGACGCTCTAAATCGTACCATTTGTGCGCTGGCAGGAAATTTTCCTCGAATTTTGGACGCCGGATGCGGTGAAGGATACTATGCCGCTCGTCTTTTTGCCGCGCTAAAAGAAGAAGGGAAAGTGCCGGAATTAGCCGGTATTGATATTTCTAAACGTGCGGTACGCCATGCCGCCGGCCGTTTGCACGATTGTCAGTTTGCAGTGGCCAGCTTATTTGAACTTCCACTGGCAGATCAAACCGTGGATATTTGCTATAATGTCTTTTCCCCAATTTGCGCACCGGAATTTGCAAGAGTACTAATTCCAGGCGGACATTTTGTTGCTGTCTACCCTGCGGCGCGCCATCTTTTTGGTTTAAAAAAAGTTCTTTATGATGCTCCTTATAAAAATGAAGAAAAAATATTTGAATTAGACGGGTTTAAAATTGTAAACCAAAAAAGATTGTCTTATTACTTTACGCTCAATTCCAATGAATTGATTGAGAGCTTGTTTATGATGACACCATATTATTACAAGACACCCATCGACGGAGCCAAACGTCTAGCATCGTGTGAAAAGCTGACTACCGAAGCGGATTTTTGGATTATCACATATAGGAGATCGTAAACATGAACCGCGTATACTTTATGAGAACAGAAATGGCCGATCGTTCCGCCGCCGCATTGAAATTACTGCAATCCATAATCGGACCAATCCCAAAAGTTGAACGGGGAAAACATGGTAAACCCTATTTTCCTGACCATCCAGACTTACAGTTCAGCATCTCGCATACAGTGGGCGCAGTGGCATGCGCTGTATCGGATCGTCCATGTGGTATAGATATTGAATCGGTTCAACGTTCTGTAAATAGCAGGATTGCCAAACGGTTTTATACGAAACGGGAAATTGCATATGCAACGAATTCTATGCATTTCTTAGAGGTATGGACACGCAAAGAAGCGCTTATTAAACGTTTCGGCGGGATCGTTCAGCCTATGCGAAAAATGGAAACCGTCGGGAGTCCTGAAATTCAAACTCAAATTTATGATGGTTATCTTGTTTCTTTTTGTTCTGAAAATCCAAAATTTAAGATTACGAATGTAAACGAACAAGAAATATTGTAAACTATTTTTAATTTATGGTTGACAATTCGTTTTTTATTTCGTATAATTCATAACAGAAATTGTTATGAAACGGATGGATGAACGATGGAATCTACTCAAAGTGCAAAAACGCATTCTTTAACTTTTATTGGATTACTTACCGCCATGATGTGCGTACTGGCACCCTTTTCCGCGCCGATCCCCTTTTCGCCTGTTCCTATTTCTTTAGCAAGTCTTGTAATTTATTTTTGCGCAATTATTGGTGGCTGGAAACGCGCAGCCATCAGTGTTACAGTGTATCTTTTGCTGGGAAGTATCGGCGTACCGGTATTTGCAGGATGGACAGCTGGATTTCAGAAATTTGTAGGTCCTACCGGAGGATATCTAATTGGTTATTTATTTATTGCGGTTATCGTCGGCTATTTTGCAGACAAATTTGAAGGAAAACGATTGCTTTGCTTACTTGGTCTCGTTACAGGAACGGTAGTATGCTACCTTTTCGGCACAATTTGGCTTGCCACACTTATGGAATTAAGCTTTAAGGAAGCTCTCTTTTTAGGTGTTATCCCCTATTTGCCCGGTGATGCAATTAAAATTGCTTTTGCTTTGCTTTGCGCAATTCCATTACGCAAACGCTTAAAAAGTTCCGGTAATCTTTAAGTTAAAAATCCCTTGCCGCTTTAAATGCGGCAAGGGATTTTTTATTTGTGTCGCCTTTTTAAACTGGTTATAAAAACATACACAGATGAAGGAACAAATAAAATAATGGACACGATCAGCACGGTAATAATACCTGGATATTGTCCATTAAACCCACTTGAAGACACATGTTTTACTAAAATTCCCGTATAAGACCATATATAAACGAAGCCAAACGTAGCATCGTTATTCTTTAATACTTCTTTTAAGCCAATTGCCAATCCTGCCAAAAGAACAACAATTGTCCAAATTGGTTCAATTTTGTTAAACCCATCCCACTCTAAACTTACCAAGTAAACGGCCATATTTCCAATTACTGCGATGGTAAGCCACGCGAAATACACACTGAACGGTAACTTTAAAAAGAACGATTCTTTTAAAGTTAAGGATTTTTCTCGAACTATTTGAACAATTTGCAAAACACAAACCATAAGCACCACAATGATAATGAGGCAGATCGCAATCATTTCGTAATGCCAAGCTAAAATCCAGCAGATATTAAAAAGACAGGATACGGAAAAATAAACGCCCACTGTATTACACAGCGATGCATGGCTGCTGCTATTTTTATGAAACAGTCCAGCTTGATACAAAACATAACCAGCCAGCAAAAGATAAATGAGCATCCA
>CALLQM010000109.1 GCA_938014855.1 uncultured Clostridia bacterium
TGGATTTTATCGGGGCGGCGGGGTGTTAATGAGTGCGATATCCGGAATCGATCAAGCGCTGTGGGATATCAAAGGAAAATATTTTAATGCGCCGGTCTATGAACTGCTTGGCGGTGCATGCCATTCCAAAATGAAGGTTTATTCGTGGATTGGCGGAGATCGCCCGACCGATACGGGGGCGGCGGCGAAAGAAAAGAAAGATGCCGGATTCACGGCAGTTAAAATGAACGCAACGGAAGAACTGCAGTATATCGATACCTACGATAAAATTGATGCGGTTTTGGAACGTGTCGCGGCAATTCGCGAAACGTGCGGCAGATATTTTGGCATTGCCATCGATTTTCATGGAAGAGTGCACAAACCAATGGCGAAGATTTTAGCAAAAAAGCTGGAAGAATTCGATCCAATGTTTTTAGAAGAACCGGTTTTGTGCGAGAACATGGAGTACTTCCCCGAAATTGCCGCCTGCTGTAATATTCCCATTGCAACAGGTGAGCGCTTGTTCTCGAAATGGGATTTTAAGCGTCTGTTCAAAACGGGCGGTGTCGACATTATTCAGCCCGATTTAAGCCACGCGGGGGGCATTACAGAAGTGAAAAAAATTGCCGCAATGGCGGAGGCGCATGACGTCGCGCTGGCGCCGCATTGTCCGCTTGGCCCAATCGCGCTATCCGCTTGTCTGAATGTGGACGCGACCTGCCATAATGCGGTGATTCAGGAGCAAAGCATCGGAATTCACTATAATGTAGGAAAAAGCGTTTTAGACTATGTAACCAACAAGGACGATTTCAAGTTTACAGACGGTTATGTGAACTTTCCAAAACGTCCCGGTCTTGGCGTTGAGGTAAACAAGGAATTAGTGCTGGAGGAATCCAAAAATCCTCATTCCTGGAAAAACCCCGTTTGGCGCCATGCAGACGGCAGTATTGCCGAATGGTAAAACGTGTCAAGCCAAATTGTGCAACGCTCTGCTTTATGCTATAATTTTTTATATCTATGCAATTTTCGATTTTAATTATAATTTAAAGTTTACAATTTCTTGAATCGAATTTGAGTAAGGAGAAACAAAAAATGGAGCATCAATCGATCCCATTGGCAGAGCAGGTTTCAAACCGCATCATCAATTATATTATTGAAAATGATTTAAAACCAAACGATAAATTAGCAACCGAAAACAAGCTGACCGAAATGATGGGCGCCGGCAGAAGCACCATCCGCGAGGCAATCAAACTGCTGGTATCCCGAAATATTTTAGAGGTTCGTCATGGCTCCGGCACGTTTGTCGCAAACAATGTCGGCATTACGGACGACCCTTTGGGCTTGTCGTTTGAAAAGGATAAGGCGCAGCTGACCAAAGATCTGCTTGCCATCCGCATGATGATCGAGCCGCCAATCACAGCGCTGGCCGCTCAAAATGCAACCGAAGAAGATATTTTAGAAATTGAAAAACATTATAAAAAAGTGGAAGAGCTCATCCATATGGGAAAGTCCTATATCGAGGAAGATATGCGCTTTCACAAAGCAATCGCACAAGCAAGCAAAAATATTGTAATACCAAAGTTATTGCCGACCATCAATCAGGCAATTAATTTATTTACCGTACGAACAGGATTCAAACTACTCAAAGAAACCATCGAAACCCACAGCGCAATGGTCAAAGCGATCAAAGAGCACGATCCGATTGCGGCTCAGGATGCAAGCACACTGCATTTGATTTACAATCGGGATTTACTTCGAAAAATAGAAAAAGAAGAAAAATCTAAAAAATAAAAGTGGTACGGTTCTTTCGTTCGCTTTTACATTGCGGGGACGGTTAGAAGGATAAAAAACGAGGTTATTTTTATGTATAACAGTCAAAAAGTAAGGCAATTAGCATCGGAAATGGACCCGCTGAGAATGGGAATGGGATGGACCGCCCAGGATTTGGAAAAACCGCAGATCATGATAGAAAGCACGTTTGGAGATAGTCACCCGGGTTCCGCGCACCTACTTCAATTGGTGGAACATGCGGCGGAAACGGTCAATGCAAACGGTGCAAAAGCGGCACGTTATTTTGCAACCGATATTTGTGATGGAATGGCGCAGGGGCATGACGGCATCAACTATTCCCTTGCCAGCAGGGACACCATTGCAAATCTAATTGAAATCCATGCGAATGCGACGACCTTTGATGCGGGTGTTTTCATCGCAAGCTGTGACAAAGCAATTCCCGCGCATCTGATGGCGATTGGACGGCTGAACATTCCAAGCATCATTGTAACCGGCGGCGTGATGGATGCCGGTCCGGAACTGCTGACGCTGGAACAAATCGGCATGTACAGCGCGATGTATGAGCGCGGCGAAATTTCCGAAGAAAAGTTTACATATTATAAACAACACGCCTGCCCTTCCTGCGGCGCATGCAGTTTCATGGGTACTGCGTCCACCATGCAGATTATGGCGGAGGCTCTGGGGCTGATGCTTCCCGGAAGCGCTCTGATGCCTGCAACATGCAAGGATTTGCTGGAAGTGGCGAAACGTGCAGGTGAACAAGCGGTTGTTTTAGCGAAAAAAGGGCTGAAAGCACGCGACATCGTGACCCGTGACAGCTTTGAAAACGCCATTATGGTTCATGCCGCAATCAGCGGTTCTACCAACAGCCTGCTCCACTTGCCTGCCGCCGCCCACGAGTTTGGAATCGAACTGGATTCGAATGACTTTGATCGAATTCACCGCAACGCACATTATCTTTTGGACATTCGTCCTGCCGGCAGGTGGCCTGCGCAGTTCTTCTACTATGCCGGCGGTGTGCCGACCATCATGGAAGAAATTAAGAGCATGCTCCATTTGGATGCAATGACTGTTACCGGAAAAACGCTGGGCGAAAATTTGGAAGAACTAAAAAATAACGGATATTACGAAAAATGCGAAGCATATTTAAAGCCTTGGAACTTAAAACGCACCGATGTCATCCGCAAATTTGAAGAACCAATCGGAGAAAACGGAACGATTGCGATTCTAAAAGGAAACCTTGCCCCTGACGGAAGTGTGGTCAAACACAGTGCCGTACCAAAAGAAATGTTTACCGCTGTGTTAAATGCGCGTCCGTTTGACTCGGAGGAGGAAGCCCTCGACGCGGTTCTGCATCACAAAATCAAGCCGGGCGATGCGGTGTTTATCCGCTATGAGGGACCATGCGGTTCGGGTATGCCGGAAATGTTCTATACGACCGAAGCGATTTCTTCCGACCCGGAACTTGCAAAAAGCATTGCGCTGATTACCGACGGACGGTATTCCGGCGCAAGCAAAGGTCCCGCAATTGGTCATGTCAGCCCAGAAGCGGCAAAAGGCGGACCGATTGCATTGGTTGAGGAAGGCGATTTAATCAAAATCGATATTCCCAACCGGATTTTGGCAATTGTAGGCGTTCAGGGAGAGCACAAAACGCTGCAGGAAATGGATGCAGTTTTAAAGGAGCGCAGACGCTTGTGGAAGCCGAAAGAGCCGAAGTATACTCATGGTGTGCTGAAAATTTATGCACAGCATGCGGTTTCCCCGATCAAGGGCGGATACATGGATTAATCTCTTATCTGCTCTGCTCAGAAAGTTTATAACAAAGCAAAAAGAGCCCCGTCCAATTGGACGGGGCTCTTTTACATATACAAGAATTAGATATCAAAACCAAAGTAATTTTTGGTGTTGTTGTAGCAGATATCTTCCACAATCTGGCCGAGAAGTTTGCGGTCGTCGGGGAATTCTCCGTTTTCCACCCATGTGCCGATGAGGTTGCACAGGATGCGGCGGAAATATTCGTGACGGGTGTAGGACAGATAGCTGCGGGAGTCGGTCAGCATACCGATGAAGTTGCCAAGCAGAGACAGGTTTGCAAGGCTGGTAAGCTGTTTTTCCATGCCAACTTTGGTGTCGTTAAACCACCAAGCGGAACCCTGCTGGAGTTTTCCGGCAACGCCGGTTCCTTGGAAGCATCCGAGAACGGTGCCCAGCATTTCGTTATCCGACTGGTTGAGCGAATACAAAACAGTTTTCGGCAGTTCGTCGGTTGCGTCCAATGCATTGAGGAATTCAGTCAATGCGAATGCATCCAGTGTATTGCCCATGCAGTCAAATCCGGTGTCGGCTCCAAGACGGTCAAACATGCGCTTATTGGTGTTGCGGACAGCCGAGAAGTGCAGCTGCATCACCCAGTTGCGGTGTGCATACTGATGAGCCAAGAAAACAAGAATACCGGTTTTATATTTGAGCACATCGTCCGAAGAAAGAGTCTTTCCGGCGAGTGCATTTTTCACGATGGTGTTGAGTTCTTCATTGGTTGCAGGTGCATAAAACGCAAAATCAAGCGCATGGTCGGACGCACGGCAGCCATTTTCTGCAAAGTAATCCAAACGATTATGAAGTGCGGCGCACATCGATTCAAAATCTTTGACCTCAACGCCGGAAACGGAGGACAGCGTTTTGACATAGCCCTGATAAGGAGCCTGTTCAATGTTCATTGCTTTGTCCGGACGCCATGCAGGCAGAACTTTGACTTCCCAGTTTTTATCTGCGGCAAGCTGTTTGTGATAGCGCAGATCATCAATCGGGTCATCGGTGGTGCAGATCAGTTTTACATTGGAGCGGCGGATGATTCCGCGAACGCCCATATCCGGCTCTGCAAGTTTCTTATTGCACAAATCCCAAACTTCCTGTGCAGTATCGGCGCCAAGTCTGCCGTGATAATCAAAATAGCGCTGAAGCTCCAAGTGAGTCCAGTGATAAAGCGGGTTTCCGATGGCTTTATCGAGAGTTTCCGCCCAAGCCTGGAATTTTTCGCGGTCATCAACGTTTCCGGTGATAGCTTCTTCGGGAACACCGTTGGTGCGGATTTGACGCCATTTGTAATGGTCGCCTGCAAGCCACGGCTGTGCAATGTTGTCGTAATGATGGTCTTCGGCGATTTCAGCCGGATTGATGTGGCAGTGATAATCAATGATCGGCATTTTTTCCGCATGATTGTGGAAAAGGTCTTTTGCAACTTCGTTGCTTAGCAAGAAATCAGCATCCATGAATGGTTTGCTCATGTATATTACCTTCCTTTATGATTTAATGTTCTGTCTATCAAAGGGTTCGGCACCCAAATAGCACCATAAATTATATAATTATGCATGGAAATAGGAAAAGCGCAGAAAATAAACAAGTATCAGCCGCTTTTCTAAAGCTTGGTCGAAAAACGCTTGACCAATTCACCGGAAAGCGTGGTTTTGTCGGGAAAATCTTTTCCGCCAATCACGCCAAACAGCGTGGAAATTGCGGTCATGCAAAGCGCTTCCACACGGCTGTCTACGGAAGTGAGCTCCGGCTCACAGCATCGGGCAAGAACGGAATTGTTATAGCCGATGACTTCCAAATCCGACGGGATAAGCCGCCCGTGCGCCAAAGCGGATTTCACAGCGGCAACGGCAAGCGCGTCTTCCGAAGTCACAACCGCATCAATCGGAATCTGCGAATCAAAAATTTGGTCAAACTCACGCCTCATAGTTGGAACCCCTTTTGAACTGCAGTGGACGATCATCCGCTCGTCTACGGGGATTCCTGCCGACGCAAGCGCACAGCGGTAGCCGTCCAGCTTCTGCCGCCCGGAATAAGTGGTGGTATCGTAGGCATAGAGAATATGCCGGCGCCCTCTTTGAATCAGCGAATCCACGGCATCCCGCACCGATCCGAAATCGTCGCAGACGATGCAATATACGTTTTTTGCTTTCACGTAGCCGTTAATCAGCAGAATCGGAACCTGCTTGGCGGCATTTTCAATGTAAGCGGTATCGCCGGTGAGAAAATGGGAGCCAACCAAAATAATGGCATCCACACGCTTGGAAAGCAGGATACTCAAATATCCTTTTTTATCTTCCAGCTCGCCGCCGGTACAGCACAGCAGGGAATCGTAGTTTTGGCGGCGCAGTTCCCGCTCCAGTGTGGAGACCGCATGTGCAAGGTAAATATCGGCGACATCCATGCATAAAATGCCGACCGTTTTCATGCTGTTAAGTCCCAAACCGCGCGCGATTGCGTTGGGAACATAGCCTTTTTCCGCCATGACTGCAAGCACACGCTGGCGGGTCGCTTCGCTGACGCCCTTCTTGTTGTTGATTACACGGCTGACGGTAGCGATGGAGACACCCGATTTTTTGGAAATATCATAAATGGTCATTCAATCACCTCGAATCAACCGGTTTTCAATGTACGGTTGCTGTATAAATTATAAGCCAAATGTAAGCGCTTTACAACCATTTTCTTTCTATAACCGATAAGTTCGGTGAAAACCGCTAAATATAAAGCGATATTTTACACGTATTGACTGAAATTTTGGAAATGGCATTGAAACACCATCCATTCTATTGACTTTTTTCTGCTGTATCATTATCATGGATGTAAGGGTATAACGTAACCGCTTACGCCGCCTGTAATTCCTGCTTTACGGTGTTCGGCAATGCGGCAAAGCAGATAAGAAACTATGAAAAAGGGGATATTTACATGAAAACCATGAGCAAAGAGCTTTTCGAAGCCAAAACCCGCCCGATTCGCGTTATGCAGTTCGGAGAAGGCAATTTCCTGCGCGCATTTGCGGACTATTTTATTGACATTGCAAACGAAAAAGGCGTCACCGATCTGGGTATCGCCATTGTAAAACCGATTGCATTCGGCAGTCTTGAGCGTTTTCATAACCAGGACAACCTCTATACCGTTGTTCTGCGCGGACAGATGGACGGCAAAGTTGTCAACGATGCCCGCGTCATCACTTCTGTTCAAAAAGCGGTGGACTGCTACGGGGAATATGCGGATTTCATGGAAACCGCATGCCTTGACACACTGAAAATTGTCATTTCCAATACCACGGAAGCCGGTATTGTTTACGACGAGACCGATAAATACGAAAGCGAACCGCCGGCAACCTATCCTGGAAAGCTGACCAAAGTGCTCCATGCACGTTACAAGAAGTTTAACGGCGCGGCAGACAAGGGCCTCATCATCATCCCCTGCGAGCTGATTGAGCACAACGGCGACAAACTGCACACCTGTGTTGACCAGTTTATCGACCTGTGGAGCCTCGGCGATGACTTCAAAAAATGGGTCAACGATTCCTGCACTTTCTGCTGTACGCTGGTTGACCGTATCGTAACCGGTTACCCGCGCGACAACGTGGAAGAAACCACCAAACAGCTCGGTTATGAGGATAACCTCGTCGACACCGCGGAACCGTTTGGTCTGTGGGTCATCGAGAGCAAAAAAGATATCTCCAAGGATTTCCCGCTGGACAAGGCAGATCTTCCGGTTGTATTCACCGACGATCAGACGCCGTATCGTGAGCGCAAAGTCCGCATCCTGAATGGTGCGCATACTTCCACCGTTCTTGCGGGTTACCTTGCAGGATTTGATATTGTCGGCGAAATCATGAAAGATTCGGATGTGCGCAAACTGATGGAAACCATCGTGTTTGACGAAATCGTTCCGACTGTAAAACTGCCGCATGACGAGGTCATTGCGTTTGCAAACTCGGTATTTGAACGTTTTCAAAATCCGTTCATCAAACATCGTCTGCTTGACATTTCGCTCAACTCCGTTTCCAAATGGAAATCCCGTATCCTGCCGACATTCCGCGACAACTACACCAAACACGGTCAGATTCCCCGTCTGCTGACCTTCTCGTTTGCCGCTTTGATGGCGTTCTATTCCAC
>CALLQM010000110.1 GCA_938014855.1 uncultured Clostridia bacterium
GTCTGTTCGGGTGTCCGTACTTCCAGACTGTTATAGTCCAGCACCACATCACCCAGCACAATCCTGCTTTCGCTGTATATTTTGCTTCGGCGCAGAAGGGCTTTGACCCGCAGAGTCAATTCTTCCATATCCAGCGGTTTTGTCATATAATCATCGGCACCAAGCTCAAATCCTTTTCGCTTATCCGCAAATTCGGTTTTGGCGGTGGCCATCAGCACCGGTATTTCGATCTTATTTTCCCGCAGAGCTTTTAGCATATCATATCCATCCATATTGGGCATCATGACATCCGCAATGATTAAATCAACCTGCTGATTTTCTAATATGGACATCACTTCTAAGCCATCTTGCGCTTTGAGCGTCGAAAATCCTTCCCTGCGAAGATAGATATCGATTAGATTCCGGATTCTCACATTGTCGTCAACAATCAAGATGTTCCCCATTCTAATTCTCCTTCCATTTACCTTTCCTTATAGTAACAGAGAATGCAGGAAAATTAAAGTGTTTTTCTTTGCCATGTTCATAAAATGTTCAATATTTCACAACGCTTTTAAACATACGGTTCATATTATTTCGATAGAATAAATTGGTAATGTGAAAAAGAAGGTTTACAGGAGGTTCTTTGAGTGAGTAAAAAAGTAATCATTTCTATTTGCTGTGTGGCAGTCGTTGCCGCCGGTGCTGCGGTGGGTCTGCGTCTGCTGAACCAAAAAAATGCGGAACCTGCATCGGCCGCTGTAACGCAGGTAACGGTCAGCGCCAGCCGTCCCGAAATCGGGAACGTTGCCCTCACCAGCGAATTTGTCGGTACCGTTGAACCAGATCAACAGGTGATGGTTTTCCCAAAAGTTTCCGGTACGGTGCTGAATACATATTTTGAGGTTGGTCAGCCGGTAAATGCAGGAGATCTGCTTTATGAAATTGACCCGGTCGATCTTCAGCTTTCCTATGATGCCGCTCAAGCAAAGCTGGAAGCATCCCGCATTGAGGCAGAGCAGAAGCTGGGCAGCGGATACGATTCCAACTTAATTGCACTAAAATCACAGCTGGACGCCGCACAGACCCAGCTGAATTCTGCGCGCAGTTCTTTAAGAAACTATAACGATGGAAGCAACGACCTGCTCCTGTCTGCGCAGAAAAGAGAAGACCAAATCAAAGCCGAAATGACGTCGTTAAACAACGAAATTGATCGGCTGGATGGTCTGACCGATGAACAAATTGCTCAAAAGTATAGCGGCAAGACACGGGATGGCGCATACGATTTTTTAACATCCAAACTGAATCAGCTGGAGCAGGATTATTCGTTAGCGCATGCAAATGTCAAAGACATTGATGATGACGACGACCCAACGCTGCGTTCCCTGCGCACTGCTTATAAAAATGCACAGATTGCTTACGATGCCGCAAAAAGCGCGTACGATTTGGCGGCCGGAACCAGCCGCGATGATACCGAAGTGACCGTTGATGCGGGACTGCATGCCGCCGAAGTTGCGCTGGAAGCACAAGCCAAACAGCTCGAATACACCAAGGTATACGCACCAATCAGCGGAGTCATTGAACAAAAAAATGTTTCTTCGCATGACTTAACCTCCGTATCACAACCTGCTTATACCGTTTCGAATAAAAGCTTAATGACCGTTCAATTCAGCGTTTCGCAGACTGCGGTTCCGAATCTTTCCACAGGTGATAGCATTCAGGTGGACAACGCCGGAAAAAATGTTCCGGGCAAAATTACCGAAATCGCCACCATGGTCGATCCGCAAAGCGGACTGTTTACCGTAAAAGCAAGCGTTGATCAGGCGGATATGCCGCTTTACACCGGCGCAATCGTAAAAATATTTGCCGATACTGAAAAAGCGGCCGATAGCATTCTTGTGCCGTCCGATGCGGTTTATTATGACGGCGAAACGCCCTATCTCTATGTTTACAAAGATGGAACAGCTGTCAAAACAGAGGTAGAAACAGGCATTTCCGACATGAACAATATCCAAATCATTTCCGGCATCACGGCAGAAGATGAGATCATCACCACTTGGCATCCACGTCTGTTGGATGGCACATCCGTGGTGCTCAAAGACTCCGGCGAACAAGCCAGTTCATCCGAATCTGCTATCCCGGAAGCTTAACGGGAGGTAAAATATGGATTTAACAAAACTGACTTTAAAGCGGCCGGTATCTGCAATCATCATCGTGTTTGCGCTGTTGATTTTCGGTGCCATGGCCATTATTCGTTCGCCTTTGGAACTGACGCCGGATATTGAGCTTCCCATGCTCATCACCGTGACGCCCTACCCCGGTGCCAGCCCGGAAGATGTAGAAGAACTGGTTTCAAAAAAGATTGAAGATGCCGTATCTACCCTAAACGGTATCAAAAATGTCCAATCACGCTCTATGGAAAATATGTCCATGGTGGTTCTTGAAATGGAATACGGCACCAACATGGACGTTGCGCATATGGATTTGCAGGAAAAAGTGAACATGTACCAAAATTCACTTCCGGACGATGCGCAGGATCCAATGATTATTGAAATCGATGTCAACGCAATGCCGTCCATCATGCTTTCTGCAACGGCAACCGGAGATCTCGACTTAAATTACTACATCAATGAAAAAATCACACCCGAATTTGAAAAGCTCTCGGGTGTCGCCAACGTCGAACTATACGGCGGAAACGATAAATATGTCAGCGTCCGCTTGATGGATGACCGTCTGCGTCAATATGGCCTAACCATGAATTCCATTATCGAAGCCGTTTCCGGGGCGGATTTTTCTATGCCGGCCGGAGATGCAGATATGGGAACGCAGAACTTAGCCGTTCGCACCGGTGTCTCTTATGATACATCCGAGTCTCTGCGCAATCTGCCCATTACACTGCCCTCCGGAAAAGTCATTCACCTTTCCGATGTGGCTGTGATTACACACTCCATGAAAGAATCGGAATCATTAAGCCGCTATAACGGACAAAACAATGTAAGCCTATCGATTCAAAAACGCCAGAGCGCATCCACGCTGGATGTTTCCAAAACGGTGCGCAAACAGTTGGAAAAAATTAATCAGGCAGACATGGGTGTACACCTGGATGTCATCAATGACAACAGCGAAATGATTGTAAATTCCGTCAAAGCGGTTTTCAATACCTTGCTTCTTGGAATTTTGCTTTCCATGGTTGTACTGTTTCTATTCTTTGGAGACATCAAAGCATCCTGCATTGTCGGCAGTTCGATGCCGATTTCCCTGCTCGTCACGTTGATTTTGATGTATGCAATGGGATTTTCGCTAAATATCGTATCCTTGGGCGGTATGGTCGTCGGCGTCGGAATGATGGTGGACAGTTCTGTTGTTGTAATTGAAAGCTGTTTCCGAAGAAGCGTGGGCGAAAAGCAGGATTTTAAAAAGATTGCTTTAAGCGGCACCAAATTTGTCGCCTCGTCCATTGTCGCCTCTACAATTACCACGGTAGTTGTGTTCCTGCCGATCAGTCTTATGAAGGGAATTTCGGGTCAGCTGTTCCGTGAACTGGGCTTTACCATCATCTTTTCACTGACAGCATCACTGATTTGTGCATTGACGCTGGTTCCCTTGTTCTTCTCCATATTTAAACCGCAGGAAAAACGAGAAGCACCATTTTCCCGATTCATGCATAAAGCAGAAATCGCTTATGGGAATTTGATTAAACGAATTCTGCCCCATAAAGTACTGGTCGTTTTGACGGCTGTCATTCTGCTAATCGGATCTTTTGCACTTGTGACACAGATCAATATGGAAATGATGCCGCAAGTGGACGAGGGTGTCGTCAAAGTGGAAATCGAAACCCGCCCCGGGCTTCAGTTAAACCGTATCAGTGATATTTGTGCAGATATTGAAGCGATGGCGGCAAGTCATCCCGATGTGGAAAGCTATTCCCTCACCGGCGGCGGTTCGGGAATGAACGCCATGATGACGGGCAATAACAATGCCGTATTTACCGCTTACCTGCGCAAAGATCGAACGATGACAACCGATGAAGTGGTGGAAGATTGGCGCAAAAAGACCTACGACATGATTGACTGTGATATCAGCGTTACTTCTTCCAGCGATTCCATGGGCGGCATGAGCGCCGGCGGCGTAGATGTCATCCTATCCGGAAGTGATCTTGATCAGCTCAAACAAGCCGCTAATCAGGTAGAAGATTTGATGCGGCAGAATGATCAGATTCTCCGCGTGTCTTCTAACGCCAGCAAAGGAAGCCCCCAGGCAAAAGTCCGCATCGATTCCCTGCGTGCATCTGCTCGAAAACTCACACCGATGCAGATTGCAGGCACCATTAACGCGACCCTAAGCGGAAAAAATGCGGCAACACTCACCGAAAAAGGGCAGGAATACGACGTTTGGGTGGAATTCCCGAAAGGCCGTTATCAAACCATCAACGATCTTTCCGGTTTGATGCTCACAAATATGGCAGGACAGCAAGTCCCGCTGATGGATGTCGCATCGATTGAATACTCCGACAGCCCGCAAAGCATCGACCGCAAGAACAATCAATATATGGTCATGGTTTCGGGACAGCCAACGTTAAAAGCGAAATTTTCAGCGAAAAAAGAAATCATAGCCGATGTAAATTCTCTATCCTTCCCCGATGGCGTCACCGTTGCACAAGGCGATACCGATGAAAGCATGATCGAGGAATTCCTCTCGCTGGGTTATGCGATTGCTATTGCAATCCTGCTTGTATTTATGGTTATGGCGATGCAGTTTGAATCGCCAAAATTCTCTATCATGGTCATGCTGTGTGTCCCGTTCAGCCTAATCGGTTCGTTCGGTCTCTTGTTCCTTTGCAACGCAACGCTCAGCCTTCCCTCTTTAATGGGCTTTTTGACATTGGTCGGTACGGTCGTTAACAACGGTATCCTGTTTGTTGATACCACCAACCAATACCGCAGAAGTATGAAAATCAAAACAGCACTTGTTACAGCCGGCCGCACCCGTCTGCGTCCGATATTGATGACAACGCTCACCACTGTTCTATCCATGCTTCCCATGGCAATTGGAATCGGCAGCGGTGCGGAAATGATGCGCGGAATGGCAGTGGTTATTATAGGAGGCCTGTGCGCATCCACACTGTTGACCCTGCTGCTGTTGCCGACCTTCTATCTGATGTTTAACGGCAAAAAAGCGGATAAACTGCCACAGCCTCCACATCTTGACCCAAACATCGAAATTCAGGGTCTGGATTACTAAATAACTCGAAACGATAAGGTGCTCTTTTAAGCCGGTACGGAAATTCCGTACCGGCTTTTTGTTGTTCTTCAAATTAAAAATACCTTTCGTTTTGGAGCAAATTGAAAACCTAAACAAGCTCAATTTTATAAGATTACGATGCATAAGGCATTGCACACCCCTTATGACTGTGATGGTAATGTCACATCTGCCTAAACTTTGCATATGATAATTGTGCATGGCAATTAACCGCCTGCATATTAGTTCTGTCACGATTCATCGTTAAGGACTGATTATATGATTATCAAATTTGTTTTAGAAGAAAACTATCATAAATTAACATTTTGTCAAAAAAACAATCCATTTATATTATGGATTGTAATACCGTAAGGGGGAAATAAAATTGGCAAGTGCACTTAGTTATGAACTTTTTGAAGCAAAACAGGGTGTTGCAGATGGTATTGCAACGTTAGATGCATCCGGACAGCTACCAATGACTCAGCTTCCACCAGAGGCTGTTTCCGCATATAAAGGAACTTTTGCAACCTCCGCTGAACTGCCGGCGACTGGCGCTTTGGGCGATTATGCTTATGTAACCGAAACCTCATCCTATTGGTATTGGAACAGCGTTTTGGCTACTCCTGCATGGGTTAATCAGCAGATTACAGAAGCTGAATATGACGCTCTAAGTCCGGCTGAAAGAGCCGCCGTTCCCTATGTCGTAATTCCCAACCCATAATCTAAATGATGAGCGGGGCAGTAAGCTATGAACTATTCGCGGAAAGGATGGGCAGCGGTAACATTGGTTTTACACCGGAAGGCGGAATCTTTCAAACCTTTGTGAATAATACCGGAAACAGTGTAAAGGGCACCATCGTTGTTGCATCGACTTCCGTTGATAATGCGGTGGATATTGCCCCGGGAGACTCACCCATGCCAATCGGAATTATTTATGAAAATGGAATTTCAAATGGGAATCCGGTAAAAGTTGTTACCAGTGGGAAAGCTGCTGTACTGTTAAAAGATGATGAGCCAGCCGCAAGAGGAAATTGGTGTGGTGTTAGTGATATAACGGGAAGAATGATGCAAAAAGCAACCGCACCAAGTACAACGGAACATTACCGTGAAATAGGTCACAGCTTAGAAAATAAAAACAGTGGAACTGATGTATTGGCTTTGGTAAGTTTGCATTTCAATTAAAGGTTCATTTGGTTTCATGCTAACTTGCATTGACCAATGTTTAAAAAGACCGGGTATCCGTTCGATACGGATCCCCGGTTTTTAATTATTCGTATTTCCCGGTCTCAAAAGATACGGAAGTTTGTTGTTTCATCGTTTCCTGTGAAAGTTGTGATGCTTGATTTTTCAGCTTATACTTACCGACCATTTCACGAAGCATCTGTGCCTGTCCGGCAAGTTCTTCGCTGGATGCGGCGGATTCTTCTGAAGTTGCAGAATTGGTCTGAACCACGCTGGCTATCTGATCGACACCCAAATTCACTTGATAAATTCCATCGCTTTGTGTTTGGGCAGCTTCCGAAATTTCACTGACAAGCCGGCTGACTTGCTCGGTTTTATCCACAACGCCGCGCAGAGCCTGTTCGGTCTCCTGTGCAATCTTTCCGCCTTTATTGACAGCCTGTGCAGCAGTTTCAATCAGATTGGTTGTACTTCTTGCCGCTTCCGCACTTTTGGTAGCCAAACTTCTCACTTCATCCGCTACCACCGCAAATCCTTTGCCTGCCGCGCCTGCCCGTGCAGCCTCAACCGCCGCATGCAGTGCAAGAATATTGGTTTGGAATGCGAT
>CALLQM010000111.1 GCA_938014855.1 uncultured Clostridia bacterium
GGCAATAAAAAGCAGAACTATCCATTCCACATTGTGGGCTTTTTTCGCTTGCGTTTACGAATAAACACGTGCTTATACATTATGTGACTGTATAGTCGCATAATGTTGGTTTGCCTTGTTTTGTAGTGATGCAGATTAATGCCCTTTTGTGGGTGTTAACCTGCATTTTTTATTGCACAAAAAACAATGAGTTATGCAATAAAAATGTTTGGAGGAATAAATATATGCAACGAAATAAAAATTTATGGAAGAAAGATTATTTTACAATATTGATTGGGCAAGGATTCTCCCTTATAAGTAGTGGAATTTTGCAAATGTCAATTATTTTTTATTTGACAGCAGAAACAGGTTCTGCAATGGTGTTATCCATAGCAACACTGATTGGTTTCTTGCCGCAAGCGCTTATAGGGCCGTTTGCTGGCGTTTTTGTTGATCGGCATAGCCGAAAGAAAGTAATGATTGGAGCTGACTTAGTTATTGCTGCGGCTGGGGGGGTATTAGCAATTGTTACCCTCTATATGGACTTACCAATCTGGGTAATCATGGGGGTTTTATTTGTCCGAAGTATGGGAACAGCGTTTCACTCGCCGGCATTGAATGCAGCTACACCACTACTCGTGCCAGAAGATCAACTGACAAAGTGTGCGGGATATAGCCAAACTATACAAGCCATAGGGTCAATCATTAGTCCGGCCGCCGCCGCATTTTTATATACTGTTTGGAATCTGAATCATATCGTTCTACTTGATATTGTTGGTGCGGCTATAGCTTGTATTTCCGTGGCTATTATTGCAATTCCTAATCCATTGCCGAGTAGCATTGAAGAAAATGTCATGCAGGAAATGAAGGCGGGGTACATGGTCTTAAAAGAGAATAAAGGTCTGTTTGCTTTGCTTTGGATTGGCGCATTATATATGTTCTTTTACATGCCGATTAGCGCGTTATATCCTCTGATGAGTATGGGATATTTCGGCGGAACACCTACTCATGCTTCAATAGCGGAAATTGCCTTTGCTATTGGAATGTTGGTAGGAGGGGTCATATTAAGCGTTTGGGGTGGTTTTAAGAAACGTACTTTTACCATTGGTGCATCGGTTCTTATGATGGGAATTGGTGTTGCCATATCTGGAATACTTCCCTCAAATGCCTTCATTGCCTTTGCGATATGCTGTATGGTTATGGGAGTGTCAGCTCCATTTTATGGAGTGCAAAATGCCCTATTCCAAGAGAAAATTAAACCTGAATATTTAGGGAGGGTCTTTTCTTTGCTTGGAAGTGTAATGTCATTCGCAATGCCTTTGGGCTTATTGTGTTCTGGTCTTTTTGCGGAACAACTAGGTGTTGAAAAATGGTTTTTGATTTCTGGCATAGGAATTATAACCATATCATTTTTGGTGTTTATACTTCCCGTAGTACAATCACTTGATAATCGTACCATATGAAATAGCCTATGCTAAATTGAGCAAAGGAGGGTGGATTTACGATGGGAGTAATTATTTCTGTGCAATAGCAGGGGCTATTGCACGCTAAAAGTGAGCAACTGAAAAATAGCCTTTGCTAATCCTAAATAACATAGAGTGATTAGGAGATGCAAAATGAGCTATATTAATATATATGACGTTTTGCCAAAAGAAATTGTCGAGCAAATCCAAGAATATGTTGACGGTGTTAAGGTCTATATTCCCAAAAAAGCAGATAACCGTAAATCATGGGGAAGCAATACGGACACTAAGCAATTGGTGTCATCTCGTAACCACCAAATAAGGCTTGAACATCAAAATGGATTAACCGTGTCCGAATTAGCTCAAAAGTACTTTTTGGCAGAAAAAACTATACAGAAAATTGTATATTCACGACAATCGACTGAATAACACTAAAGCGCCTAAGCTGTTGATAGCTTATGGCGCTTCTTCTTTTGCCAAACAAGAAGGAGGAATCAATTTCCAGCCCTGAATGGTATGCTAAAGATATATTAAATTATATTGTGCAATTTTGATATTCTTCCAGAGTGGAGGTGTTTTTTTGGTTGGAAAAAATAGAGAGATTAATCATTCATTACCCATCCATTTTTCTCAAAATTACTTGATTAATGCAATGCTCATAAATAGATTACTTCAACAGTCAAACATCAATTCAAATGATGAGGTGCTTGATATTGGAGCAGGAAAAGGAATTATAACAAAAGCATTACTTGACCGTGGTTGCAGAGTTACTGCTGTTGAGCTGGATGAAAAAAACATATTGTATCTTAAAAAACAGTTCAGCAATGAAAAACGTTTTGCTTTGCTTCATGGTGACTTTATGGAATTACCTTTACCGGAAAGGAGCTATAAGATTTTTTCTAATATACCTTTTTTTATTACATCAGATATTCTTAATAAGATTACACAAACAAAAAATCCGCCCCTTGATACTTATTTAATATAACACAAACAGGCAGATATACCATATTGTGCGGCAATGGAAACTACATTAAAATCTCTTTTGCTTAAACCCAAATTCAATATGATGATTGTGCACCGATTTTCTCGCAATGATTTTTCCCCAAAACCAAATGTGGATATTGTTTTGTTGCACATTCAAAAGCGCAAACTTGACGAATTTACCATGAGAGAATTTGAGCTATATCGTGATTTTATTTGCTATTGTTATAAAAATAATAGAACCTTTTCCAAAAAGATTTTTTCGTACAGGCAATTAAAAGAACTGAGAATAAGACATGAAATATCAAATTATCAGACCTCTGCAATAGCATATGAGGAATGGATAATATTATTTAAGTGCTTTTTACAGTATGTCAGTGACGAAAAAAAAACGCAAGTGATAGGTTCATACAGGCAGTATTTGATACAAGAGTCACTTCTAAAAAAACAATTTAGAGGAAGAAAATAGACTTGTAATATGAAACTCGCATTTAACGCAAGGCCGCCGTTTTCCTTTTGAAAAATTGGACAAACGGAGGGTGTTGCCCTTTTTTGTAGACACGGCGGTATCAAGGAGGTATCGCTGTGTTTATTTTTAACTCTCATACTCCACCTAATTTCTATTCATCAAAAAAAGCCTACACCCACCAGCGGGAAATTACGGCTTTCAATATGAACACACACATCATCAAGTAAAGGTTAATATTTCCACTTATGCCCGACTGTATTTTCAGTCGGGCATTTTTGCGTTTATAGAGCCTCGCTGCCGTTCTCCACCGCTGTCCTTTCGACTTCAGCAAACCAAAAAATCGAAAGGATGGTAAACACCATGAAAATAATTAATCTGAAATATTATTACCCTTACTACACACAAGACACCTTTGTAGAAGTGCCTGATGAGCTATTAGCTGTCTTTGAGGAATTTGTAAGAGCTGAATCAGCATATGAGAGAAAGAAATACCGTTACAAAGCTCATTACTCTCTTGACCGTGGCGATGGAATTGAGCACAACATCTTGTTTGTCTCTCTCTCGCTCGATGAGATTTACGAACGTAAGCTTACAAGCCAGCAACTTCACGCTGCCATTGCTTCTCTGCCGGACAAGCAGGCAAAGCGAATCTATGCTCATTATTTTATGGGCATGAGTAAATCAGCAATTGCTAAAGCAGAAGGCGTAAGTGAAAAAGCTGTCCGTATTGGAATAGAAAGAGGTTTACATACCATAGAAAAATATTTAAAAAGTTTTTTCTAAATCACGTTCCGTTTCACAAGGAAAAAAGTCAGGGTATATAGAGGGAGGTATAATCTTCCCCATGTTCCTTGACAATCGAATATACGATATTTTGAGTACGAAACTTATGTGGCTGAAAAGCAAAGCGATATAATGGGCATCGCCATGATGGCCGCTGTAACACACTTGCCAAAATAGGAAACCAAATAATTGATGAGAGCCTTTAGGCGCATGGGTATTACAGCAGTCGGAGCGATAAATGCAGCCATTAGACCGAACGGTAGCACGTTCGCCGCAATAACACACATAAGGGATAATGATACTTTCTCACGACCTCCCACAGACTTGAGGGGGAGTTCCTGTAGTATGCGTAGCCTCTTGAAGGGACAAGGCTATCGGTATTATGGGGCTATGATGCCAAGCCAAAGGCAGCTCAAAATATCCCCTTGCCGGGATGCGTGGCAAATATGGCAAACAAATAGAACTAACCGCACCGCATATTTGCTTTATGCAAATATGCGGTGTGCTTGGTTTTACTATAAATGATGCAGTGACAAACTTTTCATAAATCTTCGATACGCTTATACTTTATGTAAGCAAGACACTTGGAGGTGATTGCGAATGGAAAATATCAAAAATGCACCTGTTCCTACTACTACGGCTACTGCACCGCCTAATTCTTATGAGAAAAC
>CALLQM010000112.1 GCA_938014855.1 uncultured Clostridia bacterium
TAATATATCCATAATTTTACATAATATGATATCTTATACGAACTTGTTTTTTATCAAGCTCTTAGCACAATTAAAATTATATTACGAGGTGAAAAGATGAATTTCAATATTGATGATTGGATAGATCAACTTGCACTAAAAATAAAAAAGGAATATGGAGATAGGGTTGTCTTTATTGGTTTGCAGGGAAGCTATAAACGCAAAGAAGCAAATGACAGCAGTGATATCGATATTGTTGTTATTCTGGACGAGTTAACGATTAAAGATTTAAAAAAATATCGAGCGATCATTTCGCAAATGCCTTATAAAGAAAAGGCCTGCGGATTTATTTCCGGAAAAAGTGAGCTTCTAAGTTGGGAAAAATCTGATTTATTTCAATTCTATTATGATACCAAGCCAATCTACGGCAGCATAGATTATTTACTGCCGCTGATTGAAAAAGCCGATGTGAAACGTGCGGTGAAAATAGGTGCGTGCAATCTTTATCATGCATGCTGCCATAATTTTATCTATGAAAAAAGTCCTGAAATATTATCGGCACTTTACAAATCAGCATTTTTTATTCTGCAAGCGAAATATTTTGATGAAACAAACAAATATATAAGTAGTAAAACAGAATTGGTCAAATATTTAGATGGAATGGATAAAGAGATACTGGATATTTGTATCAATAGAAAAAAGCTAACTGCTATAGATGAACGTGATTTGGTCTTATATAGCGATAAAATGATTTCTTGGAGCAGCAACCTTTTACAATCCTACTAATGGCATCCTTATTTTCCACTCAAGGTACGTTAAATGTATCGTTTTTATGACAAAACAAAGAAAGTGAAAACCTAACAATATCAAAAAGGTAGTGAATCTATGAAAGATATTGGTACACGGAATCAGTTATTATCGATTGGGTTCTGTGCAGTTCTATTTGGAATTACATATCAAGTGTTAAAATTGTTTCCGAAAATGTCTGTCAAGTCCTATACGCAAATGTGTTTGTATATGGCGGTGATGGATGACGAAATTTGCAGAAATGAACTAGAAGGAAATACAATCGAAGGCAAAAAAATAATGTTTCCACCCAAAAGAGAATCATTGCAATATCGATATCATTTGTTTTTAAAGATGTACAAACAGTTTACTTCCAGGCAGCTTGAGCAAGAAATTGAAGAGATGGAAAAGCGGCTTCAGGAATCCAAATTGTTTTTACATAAGGAAAAAGAAGAATTGCAAGTGGAGTTTTAAAAAAGATCAAACATCAAAAAAGGCTTTTGGACATTTCCAAAAGCCTTTTTTGATGTGAAAACCTATAAAATTTATATAAAACAACAACTGAAAATGCAAGTTTTAAACAAAATATAAATAATAGTAACTTTTATTAGTTTTTTCACTTGAAACGATAAACCAAAAATGGTAAAATTATACTACTGTTTGTAAATGAATATTTCGAAACCTATTTCTATAGATTTTGGTAAATGAGATAAGGAGATTACGCTATGTCAAAAAAATTAAAGCTGAAGGCAAAATTGGTCTTGTTTTTTGGTTTGCTTATTGTAATTACGATTCTTGTTCAGGGTTTGGTTTCTTATAATGAACTAAATAAAGCCCACAATTCTACCATTGCTGCCATACAAAGTGAATTTGATTCCATTATTAAAACCAGTACAGAAAGTGTGATTGGAGTGTTGGAAACCAATCACCAGCGGTTTTTAGATGGTGAAATTACGCAAGATGAAGAAATGCAGACCGCAAAGCGGATTATCAGGGATTCGAGATATAATAATGGGCAGGGCTATTTTTGGGTTGATTTAGAAGACGGAACCTGTGCGGTACATATGAATCCGGAATATGAAGGTCAAAAGCGCTTTGAAAACGTAGACTTAGCAGGAAATTATTATATACAAAATTTAATCCAAGCAGGCAATCAGTCGGAAGGCGGATTTACCGAGTTTTATTTTACCAAACCAGGAGAAGAGGGCAGTTTTAAAAAACGCGGATTCACCCAAAAATTTGAGCCTTACGGTTGGTACATCAGTACCGGAAATTATTATGAAGATATCCAAGCCACAATCGATGGATACGAACGGGATAAACTATTTTCACTTGTAGGAATTGGGGCGAGCAGCCTGATCCTTGGCGCATTGGGTGTTGTTTTGATGTATCTGTTAGCAAACGGCCTGACAAAACATTTGTCAGTTGTAACCGAGCGCCTGACCAAACTGAGTCATGGAGATTTACACTCTCCTGTGCCGGAAATAAAAACCGGGGATGAACTGGAAACATTGGCGGCTGCTACAAGTCAAACGGTTGATAATCTGAGTGCAATTATTTCAGATATTGACAGTGAAATGAAAGAACTGTCAAAAGGGAATTTTGCAAAAGAAATCAGTATTGAATATGTCGGGGATTTGGCAGAAATTGAACAGTCTATTAAAGACTTTGTAATGAAAATGAGTGGCATTCTAAATCAAATCAATCAATCTGCCGATCAAGTGGCATATGGTTCTGAGCAGGTTTCAAATGGTGCACAGACATTATCACAGGGAGCCGCAGAACAGGCAAGTTCGGTCGAAGAGTTATCTGCTACAATTGAGGAAATTTCTCAGCACGTTACAAAGAATGCGGGCCATTCCCGCAATGCAAACGAACAAATCAATTATGTCGCGCAGGAAGTAGAAATCTGCAATCAAAAAATGCAGGAAATGATGTCGGCTATGGGAGAAATCAGCGCATCGTCCGATGAAATAGGCAAAATTATTAAAACAATCGAAGACATTGCATTCCAAACCAATATTCTTGCCCTCAATGCCGCAGTCGAAGCGGCGCGCGCCGGAGCAGCAGGAAAGGGATTTGCAGTTGTTGCGGATGAAGTAAGAAATTTGGCAGGCAAAAGTGCAGAAGCGGCGAAAAATACAACCGCACTCATTCAAAATTCGGTCAAGTCTGTTGATACCGGAACTCAAATTGCATCCGAAACCGCAGAGGCTTTAAGCACCGTGGTCAGTGGAACAAGCAAAGTTGTGGATACGGTGGAACAAATTGCGACCGCTACCACAAATCAGGCAAATTCCATCAATCAGGTGACGGCAGGCGTCGATCAAATTTCTGCTGTCGTGCAAAACAATTCGGCTACTGCGCAGGAGAGTGCGGCAACCAGTGAAGAGTTGAGTGCACAGGCACAACGTCTAAAAGATTATGTCGGAAACTTTAATTTAAGAGAAGATATCCAATACGAAACCGTAGAAAATTAAACAAAGAGGCATTCTTTTAAAGAATGCCTCTTTTTTATGGAATCAAATAATATGTAACGAAATCGTTATAATGCGGATATATAAAGGGAAGGTGGTGAGGGGGTGTTTGCAATGAATAAAATTTATGAAGATTATGCAGAAATCGTATTTCGGTTTTTGATTAGTTTGTGTAATGATGAAGATCTTGCACAGGAACTCACTCAAGAAACATTTTATCGCGCAATCAAATCGTCAAAACGATATAACGGGAAATGCAAAATTTCAACATGGCTTTGCCAAATTGCAAAACATATATGGTATCAAGAGATTGACAAAAGAAAACGAAAAGAACAATGTGAACTTGATGAAAATATTGTTTCGAATTCCTTTTGTCTTGAAGATCAATTAAGCTTAAAAGAAGAAAAAATGCAGCTTATGAAGCAAGTACATAGTTTGGATGAAACGGCGAAAGAGGTCTTTCTTTTGCGTATAACAGGTGCTTTTTCATTTAAGGAGATAGGGGAAGTTTTCCAAAGAAATGACAATTGGGCAAGAGTAACGTTTTATCGGGCGAAATTAAAAATATTAAAGGAGAGATTGGATTGAAGTGTGAAATTATTAAAGACCTTCTACCAAGCTATTTAGATGGTTTAACCAGTGAAGCAAGCAATTCTGAGATTGAAAATCACCTCAAAAACTGCCAAGACTGCACAGTGCTTTTGGAGAAAATGAAAACAACAATCAATAGTGATACAGAAAACATGAAAGTGAATCGTGAAGCTATAAAACCGTTTAAAAAGCTAAATAAGAGAATCATTCAAGCGGTACTTATTACATTAGCCAGTAGTATTTTCATCGTTTGTATGTACATATATTTGTTTGGAATTGGGTGGAGGGTACATTCAGATGATTTAGAAATTTCGTATTCTTATAATCAAAATACCATTCTATTAGATTTTGAACTGACAAACGGTAAAGTTTTGAACGCTTGGACAACCCCTGAAAAATCTTGTTCTGTCATTCGATTTACCGAAAGTTTTAAAAGTGTACTGGATGATCGAGGGGAACATCCGAATCAATTTTCTTATGGGATTCACTACTTAAATGAGGATGGGCAAAAACGGTATTTTGATGATGAATGTATCCGATTACAGTTTCAAAATCAAACACAAACGATTTATTTAAAAGAAGTTGCAGAAGAACTGGGATTACAAAAGACAAATTCAAAGGATGATTTGCAGTAAAATGCTTAGTTTGTTTTTACAATTGCAAATAAGGGATACGCTTTAATTAAGTTCACGAGGTAATTTTCTTGATCGGTCTTTTTTAAATGTTTGCGGCAGACCAGCACATTACTGCGAAAGACGGCGGGGTCGAAACGGTATGTGCAGACTCCGTCGATGCCATTGGCATAGGAAGCGGGTATAAATGCAATTCCTGCACCCTTGGAAACCATAGTCAGAGTTGCACGGTTGCTGTTGAGTTCGCAAATGACATTTGGCTTAAACAGCAGGCGATGAAACAACGCATCTTCCACAAGACGAATTGTGGAGCCTTCATCGGAAAAGATAAAGTTTTCTTTCCGAAGACTCGTGCAGAGTTCTTGATGTGAGAGCAGACTGCATGGAGCATGTTGTGCGCAAAACGGATAGGATGCTGGAACTGCTAGTACGATTTCTTCCTGCCGCAGCAATTCATAGGGTAGATTGAGTTCTTTTGGGTCACCTGCCGCCATCACAGCCAAATCAATTTTATCGCTGTTCAGCATGCTTTTAAGCTGCTGAAAGGAATCTTCAAAAATTTTGAGCGTAACGCATGGATATTGTTTCTGAAATG
>CALLQM010000113.1 GCA_938014855.1 uncultured Clostridia bacterium
AGTTGCGGAAGCAATTAAACCGTTTCGGCGCGCACACACCGCAATCAGTGCATAGTTTTTTAAAGCGGCTCCGACCGGAACCGGATGGCGATTGCGTACAGCACGCTCATCAAACCCAATAAGTAATGTGATTGGCTCCAAGTTGTTTGACCATAGCCGGCGCGAAAGCTCCCCTGCAACTTCATATTCGGTCATACCTGCTTTTAGGGTACGGCAGGCTGCTTCCAGCTCCAATGCTGTCGTTTTGCAAATATCGCGATACCGCACAATATCGCTTTGTGTTAAAACGGTGCGAGCACGAAATAACTCATCCGCAATGTCCGTTTCTGTCAATACTTTTTTCCCTTTTAGCAGTTTGTCTAACCGTTTTTGCCGCTCGTTTGGACAATGCCAAGGATATTCCAGCACTGTGATTTGCGGATTTTTCCCAAGCTGTTCGTTCCATAATCGCTTTGCCTCAATGTTTTCCGCAATTAAGAAAACGTTGTCCTGCGTTATTATCAACCCAGCACATGCTCCAACAGACGCAATTCCGATAAATCCACGGCCTCCGGTCAGCCAGCTAAAATGATTTTGGTTGCTAATGAACAACGCATCTGCACCTTTGTCAGACAAAATGCCACGCAAAATCGATAGCTTATGTGAAAAGTCCTTTTCCTCCATTTTTTTACCCTCTTTTCATTGCAATGGATTCTTTGGCCGCGGCAGCAATGTCTTTCGCCTTTAAGCCATATTTTTCTTTTAAAGGTTCCGTTAATCCTGTTTCTCCAAAATGATCCGTAACGCCGATTCTTCTAAGTGGTGTCGGAAGATTTTCCGATAAGCACTCTGCAGCCGCACTTCCCAATGCGTTTAAAATGCTATGATTTTCGGCAGTGACTACCGCACCGGTCTTTTTGGCACTCGCAAGCAGGAGCTGTTTATCAAACGGCTTAACGGTATGAATATTGATTACCTCAGCTTTGATTCCCTCGTTTGCTAGCAATTTGCTAGCTTCAATCGCTTCCGCTGTCATGATACCGCTGGCGACAATGGTAACGTCCTTGCCTTCCTGCAAAACAATCCCCTTACCCAGCTGAAATGGACAGCCATCATCAAACAGTTTAACCGCGGCACGTCTTAGCAGCCTTATGTATACCGGTCCATTATGCGCAATAATTTGTGGAAATGCCGCCCGTAACTGTGCACTATCCGTCGGCTCAAAAATTACCATACCCGGAATATTGCGCATGATCGCAACATCCTCCATGCTCATGTGAGTTCCGCCGTTGAGTTCGGCTGTCACACCCGGATCACTGCCCATGATCTTAACGTTCAGACCCGCATAAGCAACCGAAATGGTCACCTGATCGCATACGCGGCGCGTTGAAAATGGCGTAAATGTGTGAGTAAATGGAATTTTTCCCATAGCAGACATGCCCGCGGCTACACTGATCATATTTGCCTCTGCAATTCCTACATTAATTGTTCGCTCAGGGAACACTTCCTGAAAACGCCCGGTTCCAGCCGCTTTCATTAAATCCGCTTCTAAAATAACAATTCGGTCATCTTTTTTTGCCGATTCAATCAGCATATCGACATACGTCTCTCGCAGCCATTTGTTTTCCAGTTCCACTACGCATCCTCCTCATCAAGCAACGCGATTGCTTTTTTCCACATTTCCTCGGAAACAGACATATTATGAGAAGCCAGTTTATTTTCGCAAAAATAGCCGCCCTTGCCCTTGATGGTGTTTAGGATAATCATAGAAGGTCTTCCCTTGATTTTTTGGGCGTTGTCAATTGCATATGCTATTTGCTCTACATCATGACCGTTTATAGACTGTACATGCCATCCAAACGCCTTCCATTTATCCTCGAGAGGATAAAGCCCGTTAAAATCATCTATGTATCCATCTAACTGCATTTTGTTAAAATCCGTAAACGCAATCAAATTATCCAGTTGGCGGTTGCCGGCCAGCATAGCCGCCTCCCAAATCTGTCCTTCTTGACTTTCGCCATCGCCAATAATGGTATAAATATTGAAGGATTTTTGATCGATCTTGGACGCAATCGCCATTCCGACAGCGGCCGAAAATCCCTGCCCCAGCGAACCGGTCGTCATGTCAATACCTGGCGTCCTTTGCATATCGCAATGGCTTGGCAGATTTGTATTTAGCTGATTAAGCGTATCCAGCCACTCCATCCCGAAAAATCCTTTTAGCGCCAACGTTGCATAAACAGCAGGGCCGCCATGTCCTTTTGAAAGAACGAAACGATCTCGATCTTCTTTTTGAGGATTTTTGGGGTCAATATTCATCACATCAAAATAGAGTACCGAAAGCACTTCCGGCAGGGAAAGGCTTCCGCCTATATGTCCAACACCCAATTTACCGATACATTGAATGGTTTGTTTTCGAATTTCATGCGCTTTTCGCGCCAGCATCGTCATTTTGTCACTCAACATGTTTCACTCCCTCTTTCTGCCATGCATTACAGAATCGACCTCAGCAGACTGCTTACCGTTTCTTGATTCATCGTTGCAGGTGTCAGCTGAATAATTCCAGCCGTAAGGCCAACCTGTGCGATATGATCGATATCGCTTTCCTGAACTCCCAGTTCGTTCAGCCGAATCGGCATGTTCATGCTTTGCATCAGTTTCTCTATTTGTTCCGCGAACTGATTCACACAATCATAGCCCAAATATTGAACCAATGTCTCCATTTTTGTTTTCTGCTGTTCAGAGCTGATTTTTATAAATGCAGGCAATGTAATCGAGCAGGCCGTTCCATGGCTTGCGCCAAACTCAGCAGTGAGCGGAAAGCTGACTGCATGAATTCCTGTTGTTCGGGTCTGACTAAATGCAACCCCCGCCATCAAACTGGCTAAAATCATAGAACTTCTTGCTTCCCGATTATTCGGATGGTCATATGCCGTTTTAATATTTTCAAGAATCAACTTTAGTGCACCCATCGCAAGCATATCGCACATTGGTTGAGATTCCTTGTTCCAATAAGCCTCAATCGCATGGCAAAATGCATCCATACCAGTCGACGCGGTTACGGCTGGAGGCAAAGTATCGGTTAGTTCCGAATCAATCAGAGCAAAATCCGGCCAAAATTGAGCGTTAACCATCGGCATTTTTACATGTGTTTTGCGGTTGGTAAACACGCCTACGTTTGTAACCTCACTGCCTGTTCCGGCGGTTGTTGGGATGCAGATCAATTTCGTTTTTCGTGGTTTGAGAGTACGGGAGCCGCCGCTATAATAATCATAAATGCTTCCCTCGTTGGTGGTTAAGCAGGAAACAATCTTAGAAACATCAAGTGAACTGCCGCCGCCGATACCGACCACACAATCCGCATGGACTTGACGAGCCAATTTTGCCGCTTCATCCACGCTTTCACAGGATGGATTTGGCTCAATCGCACTGAAATAAGTGACATTCTTGCCTTGGATTCCATCTCCAATTTTTTGTGCAGTCCCGCACTCATAAAGAAACGGATCGCAAATAATCAGTACATTCTGCCCCTCTATAAAATCTCCTAAGCGTTTCGTCAGTCCATTTGCAAATTGAATCGCTGTGGGCATATGAAACATAAATTGTTTGTTTGCCATATCAATACCGCCTTTCTAATTCACTTGATTATGAACAGCTTTCCTGTTCTTCTTTTTCTGTTCCGCCAAAATGCCAACCGCTCCGGCTAAGACAACTGCCGCTCCGGCATATTGATTCATACTCATTGTTTCATCAAAAACAAAGTAAGATAGTACCGTTACAACAATTGGCATCAGAAGTAAAAATATTTTAACAATCCAAACCGGGAATCGACGCAGATTATAGTAATAAACGATATACACAAACGTCTGACCCAAAGAAGCAAGCAATAAAGCAATCGTTACATATTTGTCGTGTCCGAGCTTTCCCAGCTGTACAATATCCCCTGAAAATCCAGCAAACCCAATAAAGAAAATAAGGGTAATAAAGTTGTTATAGTAGGCTACCACATTATCACTTACTGGATTTACAGAATCATGCTGTACACTTTTAATGACAAATGCATTGATTGATACAAACAGTGCACTCAGAATAAAAAAGATATTACCAATGCCGCCGAATTCAATCGATCCAAAATCGATATCCATGACGAAAACGACTCCCGCAAGCATTACAAATGTATACATCCAATCTCGTTTACTAAAACGGTAGTTGTAAAAAATCATGGAAATAAGGTTTACAAATAAAATGTCACATTTGAGAAGTACCGTTCCAAGCCCCGCCGGACAAAGGGTTAAACCGATAAAAGCAGTCACATCCAGCAAAAATCCCAACACCCCAATTAAAATCAGCCGACGCCATACATGCTTCACGTTCAGCAATTCTTTCAGCTGACCACGACAGCTCATAAATAACGTTAAAAGCAGCATGGTCAAAAAGCGGATGACAATTCCCACCGAAAAGACCGACATGTGAGAAACAGCGGCATTTGTTGCCATATAGTAAAGGCCCCATATAACTGGCAATGCCAATAAAGACCCAAGTGATTTCGTGTGCATTTTCTTCCTCTTTCCATTTTATCGATTTCGATATTATTGGGCATGGGAACACTTTGTACCCAAAATGGTATTAAATGTCTTCCTCTATCACCTGCAATTCATTCTCCATTACCAGCATTGCTGCGCCTGCTGCGCCCAAATTTTTTGATACCTTGATACAATCAACATGAAAATGACTCATTAATGAGTCGGGTGCATAATCCTTAAGCGTAGCAAAAAGCAGTTCGGAAAAGATTTTTCCGCCTAAGCCACTTTCACTTGCGATGATTAAACGCCTTGGGTTGATGGTACCAAGCACCATTGCAAGACTTTGTCCCAAATAATTGGCCGTTTCAGCTAAAAGTTCTTGCGCATCTTCGTTTCTGCTCATTACGGAATCGACAAACATCTGCATGGATATTTGTTCAACGTCTCCGTTAATTTTCTTCTTAATATCCGGGAAACGACCGCTTTGCATCCGTTCAATCACTTTATTGCGGATACCGATAAAGGATGCTTCCGTGTCCAAACAGCCTCGTTTTCCACAGGAGCAGAACCGTGTGCCGTTCACCAATTTTATATGGCCGATTTCACCAGCATTTCCATCCCCAATAAACAGCCGATTGTTGATTACCATACCCATACGAATTCCATAGCGCAATGAAATAAATACGAAATCATCTGCTTTTTCTTGATATTTATCCCAACGATAAGCAACTGTCATTGTATTTATGTTATTTTCGATAAAAATTGGAAATCCAAATTCTTCTTCTATGATTGTTTTAATAGGGATATTCTTCCAGGATTTTAGATGTGCATATTCAATGCCAACCCCATTTTTTCGATCAAGGGAACCCGGCAGACCAAGCCCAATGCCAATTACTTTCTTCTTTTTATCGCCTAGGAAATCCATAGCATTGCGAATTGCGGTTTTAATTTTGTCAATTAACTCTTCCTTGCTGTCCTCTACCGAAACTTTTGTCTCATCCGTATAGATAACAGCAAAGGAAAAATCCATTACGACACTAATCATCCGATCGGCGTTAAACTCTACCCCGATGGAATAAAAGCCATCAGGGCATATGTGCAGCCACGTTGGTCTGCGGCCGGCTCGTACAGTGATACAGTCCTCCTCGACCAACCAGCGCTGCTTAACCAAATCATTAATAATATTTAAAACCGTAGTCATACTGTAACCAGTGATTTTTTTTACGTCGTGCCGCGATATGTTTTCATGATAGCGCACGGCACTGATGATACGATTCCTTTTTAAATTTTTTCTGCTTTCAACGATTCCTTGCTGCACTTCAACACCTAGATTCTGTTAGTATTTTGTTCTATCTCTATTATAGTAGCAGAAGTGAAACAAGTAAAACATTTTCACCGGCCTGCATCGTCTATTCATGTGATTATCAATTATTTAGATCCTCTTTTAGTTTGTTGGCCGCTCCTTCATCACTGAGCAAACTATTTTCTTGAGCGTTCATTCGAACAAAGATCCATACAAAAATGATTGTGATAATGAAAATTGTTAAGCTGATCGGACGTGTAAAGAATATCATCGGATTCCCTTCAGAAATGATGAGTGAACGGGTTAGATTGGATTCCACAAGAGGTCCAAGAATCAGTCCAAGCATCATCGGAACAACTGAAAATCCAAGTTTATCAATGATATAAGCAAAGATTGCCAACGGCACAATCATAATCATTTCATTTTTATTGTTCGCATTTGCAAATGCTCCGGCAAAGCAAAAGATCATAAGCATCGGACATAAATATTTGTAAGAAATTTGGATAATACGTGAGATTGCCTGTGTCAGAAAATATCCTTGATAAAGTAAAATTAAATTTGCAACTAAACTTCCAATAATAATCGCATAGGTAATATTTGCTTGTGCTGTAAAAAGAGTCGGTCCGGGTGTAAGGCCTTTCATGGTAAGTGCCCCAAGCAGAATCGCGGTAACTCCATCACCTGGAATTCCAAGTGTGAGCAATGGAATCATAGCGGACCCAACCACTGCATTGTTACTGGATTCCGCCGCTGCCAGCCCTTCTAAGGAACCGCGGCCAAATAGTTCGCGGTGTTTTGAAGATCGTTTTGCCTCATTATAGCTGACAAACTGCGCAATACCGCCACCCGCACCGGGCATTGCTCCAATCAAAATAGATAAAGCAGATGATTTGATCAATACCCATTTGAGTGCCCAAAATTCTTTAAATGTTAAATGACCGTTGTGGTAAATTCGTTTTTCCTCTTCGGTCATTGGAACACCTTTTTTACGGCGTGTTCCCTTTAAAGATTCCGATTTTTCTCTGCGCAATTTCTCTATTTCCAAGTTCTCAGCTTGAATTTCTTCGGCAGTCATATTTTTATGCCGCTGTTTTGTTTCGCGCGTTTCACGGCATGTTTCCACTACTTTTACAATAATCTGCTCTAATGCGATTGTTCCAATCAACGCAGGCAGCAGCGGAATGCCGCCCATAAAAAACTTGCTTCCAAACGAAAAACGGTAAATACCAGTAAAGCTGTCTAGACCGATGAGCGCAATAAAAACACCGATCATTGCACTTATAATGCCCTTCATCATGCTTTTACCGGATACACCTGCAATAACAGACATCCCAAACAAAGCAAGCATAAAGTATTCCGGTGCGCCGAATTTAAGCGCAATTTTTGCAACCTGAGGAGCTGCAAACAACAATACCATTGATGCTAAAATTCCACCAATCACAGAGGATACCAACGAGCACATCAATGCTTTGCGTGCCCTGCCGCTGCGGGCTAACGGATAGCCGTCGAGCGTTGTCGCAAGAGCAGAATTGGTACCAGGTGTGTTTATTAAAATTGCACTGATAGATCCGCCATACATACCGCCGGTGTATAAGCTGAGCAGCATTACAATGGAAGTAACCGCACTCATTTGATACGTGAGCGGTAAAAATAAGATAATACCGAGTGTAACCGTAAGTCCGGGAATACAGCCCATGATTACACCAACTAAAGCGCCAAAATTAGCCCATAAAAGATTTTCAACGGTGCACAATTGTGATAATGCACCCATAAGCGATTCCATCATTTGAACAGTACACCTCCAGACAGCGGAACATTAAAGAGTTTCACGAAGAGCAGATATACCCCAATTGCCAAGATACATAACACAATATAAGGTACAATTTTCTTTTCTTTAAAAAACAATAAGAATACAACAATCATCAAAAAGGATGCGATTAAAAAACCAAACAACAAAATACAGGCTAAAAAACCAAGCATGAGCAGGCTGGCATACAGTGCATTCTTTTCATCTGCCATATTAATTTCAATGACGGTTTCTTTTTTCATTACAAGACTTTGAAAAATCAAAGTCAAACTGCAAATCAACATAACAATGGCAACTACGCGCGGCATAAGCCTAGGATCATTGCCGACCGTAGGAGTCTGCGAAGCGGCACACTGAGATGGAACAAGCAACAATATAATCACCGAAAAGATAGAAAATAAGATTCCGCCAGCAAGATTTGTCTTTATTTTCATGAGCGCTTCTCCTTTTACCAATTACCAAGGGTGGATAATCCAAAGTCGGGGCGAAGTGCGGACGATTGAAATTCCACAAATCGCCCCGATCATTTAATCGAATTTTAAATTATTCCTTTGTGTAACAGCCAAGTGCCTTTGCAGCCTTAACCGCACATTCAATCTGGGAATCTAAGTAGTTTTTGAGTTCATCACCATACAGCGCGTTCTGTTGAAGCAGCTGGCTGGTCGTCCATTCTACCCATTCGGGATCTGTTAGCACCAGTTTGGACAATTCTTCTAACGCCGCTTTGTGGGAAGGATCTGCGTCTGCATGAACAGAAAGAGCACCGTTTCCGCCAATTGCGTTATCTTCATAGCCCATACCGTAAGCACACGGTACGGTTATACCTTCAAAATCGGTGAAATCTTCGGTACCAAAGCAGATAACCGGAATCAGTTCACCGGACTCGACATACTGCAACCCGAGATTTGCATTGCCAACAAATCCATCCACATCACCTGAGAGAAGAGCCGCCAGCTGCGCCGCTCCGCCGTCATACATAACCGGTTCCGCTTTTCCGCCTGCTGCTGCAATCCAGCCACATGTACTCAGATGACCGTCTGTGCCCTGTCCGCCGCAAGAAATTTTCAGCGTGCGTTCTTTGGAGGCAGCAATTAAGTCATCCACAGTGGTCATATCGCTATCGGCACGAACATACAAAATCCAATTTGTAATATAAAGCTGGGATACAGGCGTTACATTCGCCATATCAAATCCCATATCTGCTTTAATATTGGAAGCGTAAAACTGACCTAAGCTTGTAAACATAATATCATCGGTATTTGGATCTTCGGCTGTAAAGTTTGTAGCAGCAACCGCTCCGTCTCCTCCGGTCATATTTGTTACGACAATTGCTTTTTCAATGTATTTATTTGCAACTTCTGCAAATTTTCTTCCCACAGTGTCCGAAGTTCCACCGGAACCATAAGGCATCACCATCGTAACATTGGTGGTGTTAAACCATTCCAGAGGATCTTTTGCATCGCTGTCTTCCGAAACTGCCGCCTGAGAATCCGCTTCTTTGGAACTTGCCGCCGTGGATGATGTTGACTTTGCATTGCTGCAAGCCGCCAAAGATACTGCCATTGCACCCGCCAAAATCAGAGAAAGAACCTTTTTCATTTTTCTGCATCTCCTTGCTTTTTTGAAATATTGTTACAGAACGAATTGATTTATCGATTTCGATTTTAACTTTAACTTCTTTTACTTTAAAAGTCAATATGTATAAATTAATTTCAACGTATATCATAATATTATTCATTTTTGTTGTGCATTTTGTCGAAAAAGATCGAATAATTATTAGAACCCTTTGTTTACAATTTAGTTGATCCGTAATTTGACTACATTTTTATGATTGTTATTGTAGATTATTTACAAATTTCAACTTATTCTATTGAAATTTTATATTTTTATCGTTATAATTTATCGTATTCGATATAATAACGATTTTTTAAGTTTAGAAAGGCGGTATTGATATGCCCAACCATTTTCAAGTCGCATATATCCCGATTGGTGTTCCAACATTCCATCTTGAAAGCGCACAAGACCAGTTTGATAAATCCGTAGAGATGCTTTCTCAACTAACGAAAGATTGCATCTGCCCCAGCAAAATGCTGCTAACGATTGAAGATTTAACGTCTTTTCTTGATACAATTCAGCCGAATCTTATTATTTTGCAGAATGTAACCTTTGCAAACGCCGCTTATGCAAGTGAAGTTCTGCACCGTTTCTCCTGTCCGGTACTTCTTTGGACATTACGCGAACCTGTAATTGACGGCGGCCGACTCCGGCTCAATTCGCTGACCGGTGCATATTCAGTCGGAAATACGTTAATGGCATTCGGAAATGATAAATTTGAGTATTTGTTTGGCTCTCCGGAAGAAAAGAATATTCAAAATCAAATTCGCGCAATCATCCGTGCCGCGAAAGTAAAACATCTGCTCACTTCATTGCGTATGGCTTCAATTGGACATACACCGCAGGGTTTTGGATTTGGACGCGCGCTTGACAGCGAAATACTACATAGTTTTGGGGTAACGCTTGAATCGATTGAAGCTCGTGAACTAATTAATAAAGCAAAACAATATACGAACGAGGAATGTACAGCCTATCTGCAGGAAGCGCAGAGCAAAATGGTAGGACTTTCTGATATTCCGCAAAAAAACATATTGGATTTTGCCCGTCTGTACAAAGCTTATGCAGACTATGTTACAGAACATAAAATTGGAGCGATCTCCTCACGCTGCTGGCCGGATTTCTTTACCGAATATGGGACACCTGTTTGCTCCGTGCTTGCAATGCTGAACGAAAGATTGATTGCCGCAAGTTGTGAGTCGGATGTTTACGGTGCGCTTTCGATGTATATCGGAACTCAACTGACCGGAACTCCCACTTTCTTTGGTGACCCCGTATCTCTCGATGAACAAGAAAACACCATTACTTTTTGGCATTGCGGTACAGCCGCCTGCTCTTTGGCTCGCAAAGATACCGGAGCAACCGTAGGCGTGCATCCAAACCGTAAAATCGGACCGGTTATGGACTTTGGCTGTAAAAAATGCAGTGAGGTTACGGTTTTCCGCATTGGTCGCCTGCCCAATGGCTCTTTCCGCTTTTTTGTAATGCCTGGCGAAGTTTTGGATAAGCCAAAGCAATTCTGCGGAACGTCCGTGGTTGTCAAAACTCGAAATCCTGCAAAAGATATTGTCTGCAATACCGTCAAAAATGGCTGGGAACCCCATTTTATCGTTATCTACGGCGATGTTCAATCGGAATTGAAAGCTCTTGGTAATATGCTAAATATTGAAGTTGATCTTTATTAATAAAAATGCAATAGATTCCTGCTTAGGCAATACCTTTTACCTGTTCCCTATCAAATATATTATTGCTCTGGATAAATGAATTTTTCGTTAATACTTTTTTAATTTTACACCTTTTTGCAATAAATAATGGTTCTTAACACACATAGTGTTTGAAACCATTACACAAAAAGAAAGGAAATTCCTTATGAACAAATTAAAAAGTATACTGTTAACACTTCTTATCACATTCTCGTTTGCCGCATGTGCGCAGCAGCCAACCGATGCCGATTCTTCTTCCGAACCTGCAAAAAGCAGCCAAGAATCCAGTTCTGTCCAAGAAGAATCCGAGCAAAGTGAGGATGAAGTCGAAAATGAAAACAATAGTGAAAAGGTCTATGTCGCTGATGCCGCAATGTATCGAGGAGCCATCGTTTCCGTTGAGGATTCTGAAGATGGCAAACTCATCACGTTGGAACAGGCCGAAGGTACAGATTTCGGTGCTCCGAAATTGAAATTTCAGTTTACCGAAGATACAACATGCTCTTTTGAAGAAAGCAAACTCACTGACGGGGCTTATCTTGAAGTATTTTATGGGTTAGCAGAAGGTCAATCCATTGATCCGGAACAAACTTATTCTGCGATCGGTGCAAACATCTATGCTGAAGCTGAAATGGTTAATTTTAACGGCACTTTAAAAGAATACAAGCCTTCTGAAGACAACGAAAATGAAGGATCGCTCATGATGGAAGATTTAAAAACCGGCGAAGAAGTCATCTTTCATTATGCAGAAGAAACAAACTTCTACCTTGATATTGACCAATTAAAACAAGGCGACCAGCTAAATATATTCCATAGTGGCGCTTATACGCGCAGTCTCCCGCCGCAGGGTTCTGCTTTGGAAGTCAGAAACTACAAAAAATAATTTGACGTGATGAATGTTGGTTTCTTTCATCGTCAAATAAAATGTAAATAAGAAGACCGCCGCAGAAATTAAAATTTCTGCGGCGGTCTTATGTAGTATAAAGCTATATTTCGCAGCTGACCGGTTCTTTTTTATAAGAATCATCACGATACTGTGTAGGCGATTTTGTGGTATGTTTTTTAAATGCCAAAGAAAAATAATTTGTATCACGGTAACCAACCATCAGCGCAATATGCCCGATTTTTAAACTGGTGGTTTCTAACAGGGATTTTGCTTTATCAATTCGTCTTCGTACAATATATTCGTTGCATCCCTCACCTGTCACACGCTTGAAAAGCCGCGAAAACTAGTTGGGTGTAACACATAAAGATGCAGCTATGCTTGCAAAAGAAAGATCTTCTGCTAAATGTTCTTCAATGTAACAGCGTGCGGAAAAAATCAGCCCATGCATGTTTTGATTTTCCTGCTCCAGCAGCTTAGTCAAAAACATACGCGTCACCTCGCAAGCTTCTGAGTGGGTGGTATGCGTTAAACTTTGAGCAAGCGCATTGAGACTTTCCTCGTGATCCACATCCATTTGCACTAAATAAGAAAAATATACATCACTTGCAATTTCCATACAACAGCGGCGCGTATTCGCGACCGACAAATTATAAGATTTTGATGCTTTGCAGAATGTGTTAAATGCTTTTAAAACACTTTCGGTGTTACCCACCGCAGAACACATGATGTTTTTTAATTCTGTATAAACATCCTGAAACAACGTCTCACGCTTTTGATCCGGCTCAGTCTGCACAATGCTTTGAAATTCGGCTTTTTCGTCACGGCGCATCATCTGTGCGTCGTGATAAGAAATGTATAGGTTTTGAAAACCTTCCACCTTACTACCCAAAACAATACGGGGGTTGGCATCAAACTCATCACGGAGGATGTCAGTTAATTCTGCCGCCTGTTCTACACCGCTGGCCGCATTCTCCCGTAGAAAAAATACCAGCATAATGGTACCGTCACTATCCGCAAACGTAATGCCTTTTCCCTGCCGATCGACCATTCCGACGCAGATATTGCGCACCGTAACTGCGCGTAGGCCTTCTGCATCATGCTTGTTATTTAAATAAAGTTCCGGTATCAACATTGCTAACTGAAGAGTCTGTGATGGGTCAAAATGATTACGTACACAAAACGCTTCTATGGATTGCGTAGGCAGTTCCCTTCGCACCAAACCCCGCATCTGCTTTTCCAATTCAATCTGCTTTTGTAGACCGCTCGCCCTTAATTGAGCAGGCTGGCGTTCCTCCAACTTTTGCACCTGTCTGGAAATTGCTTTACGCAGGTCATCTTCATCAATTGGTTTGAGCAAAAAATCGTCCACATGCAAACGCAGACACTCATGCGCATAGTCAAAGCAGTCATATCCGGTCAACACAATTACCTGAAGCTTCGGAACAATCGACTTTGCCGCATCAATTAGTTGAATACCTGTCATTTCCGACATATAAATATCAGTTAGCATTACTTGAGGCTTATATTTTTCCAGCATGTTCAGCGCTTCCTTGCCGGATGCGGCCGTGTAGACTTCGTCTATGCCAAGGCTGTCCCAAGGAATAGACCGCTTGATACCCATACGGATCATTTTTTCATCATCTACAATCAATGCTTGATACATGAAATCCCTCTTTCTCTGTCATCAACTTATACGTTGTTCCGGCAGACGAATGGTTACGCTGACACCACCATGCACATTACGCGCATAATGCAAACCATATTGCTTTCCATACTGCAGTTGAATACGGCGATGTACGTTACGCACGCCATAACCGAATGTTTCGTCAAATTCTGAAATCCCGGAATTCATTTCGTCCACCTGCTCCTGCGTCATACCGGTTCCCGTATCGGCAAGTGTCAATCGAACTTCGCCATCGGTACACTGAACCGAAAGCGCCAAACAGCCGCGCTTTCCTTCCTTTACCTTAATGCCGTGATAGATACTGTTTTCAACCAGCGGCTGTAAGGTAAGTTTCGGTATTTGTATGTCATAAAAACTTGGAGAAATTGAAAAGCTGCTATCAATAATGTTCCCATACCGCATATTTTGAATGATAATATAACTTCGGACACATTCAATTTCTTCATAAAGCGAAACCAAGTCCCGTCCTTTACTCAAGCAAATTCGGTAATAGCGTGCCAACGCTTTCACCAATGTTGAAATTTCTTTATTTCCATCCGCTTCGGCCTGCCAGTGTACGCATTCAAGCGTGTTGTAAAGAAAATGTGGCTTAATCTGTGACTGAAGCGCATTAAATCGAATTTGCTCCATTTGATGCTGTTCCTCTTTTACCTGCTCCATCAATTCCATGATTTTATCCATCATCGTGTTAAACCCTTTTGCCATCTTCTTAAAGTCCGCACCCATATGCCGTTCATTAATGCGGGTTTGAAGGGAGCCGCTTGCCACCGCGTCCATTTTATGTACTACTTTATCCATTGGACGGTAGAGCATGCGAATGATATGATTCATCACCAAAAGACTGATTGCCACAGCTCCTGCTACGAGCACAAGCAATAGAATGACCGTTCGAAAACAAGAAGCGTAAAGAACCTTTTGCTCAACACTACTTACCACATAAAAAGGCCAATTTGCAATGCGCTGATACATATAGTACCGTCCATTTTTTGAGTAATTGCCATTTTCACCTAACAGCAGAGAAATGTCCCTTTGATCGCCCATTTTGTCCTGATCACTGGCGGCAACAATTACACCTTCCCCATCAATGACTGCAACACTGCTGTGCATGCTGTTGTCCTGATAGGCTAATACCTGATCAAGGCTTGTATTGTTAAAACTCATGCACAGCATTCCACGATTAATTCCAATATAGTTGGTATCATAGATCGGAAAATAAATATCCAGTGTATAATGGTCGTAATACGCTTTGTTAAAACCCATACGCAGACTTGTTCCAATAATATATCGGCAATTTTCGTAATTCTGCTTGTATATTTGCTCAAACCGAGTAGTTGCTAAAGCCTCTTTCCCCTTGTATAAATAGGTTTCGTCAGGAGAAACCAAGGCAATAAAATTGAGCGATGAATACATATTTAATATGCTTCGCAAAACATTGCGAGCGTTGTTTGCATCTTCAACTAATTTTGTATCATTAAAATAATTTTGAACAGACGAATCCATTACCAAGCTGTATGCCAACGATTTATAATTGTTAAGCGAATTTTCAAATCCGGCAGCAACTGCGCGGTTTTGCTGCTGCAGCATCGTGCGAGACTGCTCTGTAATGACCATTGCCGAGGAAATTGAAGACACAATCAAAACAATTAACGCCGTCAGGATAAGTGCCGCAGATAACAGCGCTTTTATCTTTTTATCAAAATTCCATCTATGTATGGAATCCATTAATTTGCCCATATTATTCTCCTAATTTTGCCATTTATATCATAAGTTTAGCAGACCGTGCGTTACAATACAACACACGGTCTGCTTTTTTCATCAGCCTTTGACAGCTCCTGCCGTCATTCCTTTTACTAACTTATCCTGAAAAATAATAAACACGATGATCATAGGAAGTAGGCTGAGCGTTAACACCGCCATAATCATTGGCGTATTCATGCTATACTGACCTTGAAAATCCCAAACAGCCAAAGGTAACGTCCGTGCGTTTGCCGATTGAGTGAGCGTATAAGCAAAGCTAAATTCATTCCACATATTAACGCCGTTATAGATCGCCAGTGTTGCAAGACCCGGCTTTGATAGCGGTAATATCATACGAAAAAATATCTGAAATTTGTTGCATCCGTCAATCTCGGCAGATTCTTCAATTTCACGCGGAATCTCATGCATAAAGCTTGTCAAAATAAATACTGAAATCGGGACACCAAACGCAACATATGGACCGATAAGAGCCCATATCGTATCATAAAGATGGATTGCATTCGACATGCGGAAAATAGGAATCAAGGTGATGTGTACCGGAATGCACATACATGCAACAATAACAGAATAAATCGGATTGCGCAGGCGAAAACGGAAACGGCTCAGCGGATAAGATGCACACGCCGATATAAACAGAAGTATCACGAGAGAAACTGTAAGAACAAGCAGACTATTTGCTAAATAGTGCAAAAAGTCTCCTTTCAGCACCTCTGTATAGTTGGCAAAATTCAACGTTTCCGGCGGCGAAAAGACCCCGCTGACAAGCATTTCAAACTTTTCTTTGAAAGAATTCATAACCATAAACACAAACGGAGCAATTGATATAAGAAAATAAATTCCTGCTAAAACTCCCGCAATCGTCCATGCAATCACGCTTTTACGTTTGCTTTTTTTAACTGTTAAGGATCTTTGATTTTCTGTCTTTCCCGCTGTCATCATATCTGATCCGCCTTTCCACTGATTGCACGCATTGTAACGAGCGAGAGAATTGTGATGAGAAGGAACATGCCGCCCGCAATTGTGGAACCGTATCCCATATTAAAGTTTTTAAAAGATTCTTTATACATATAGGTGGCCATCAATTCGGTTGATGTTCCGGGTCCTCCACCGGTCATGACATAAATCAAATCAAAATATTTGAGAGAGCCAACCATAGAGAGAATTGCGGCACTTTTAATGGACGGACCTAAAAGCGGAAGTGCCACATAAAAAAAGTACTGTCCACGTGTTGCGCCATCAATCGTTGCGGCTTCGTACACTTCATAGGGAATATTGGTGTATGATGCCATAAAATAGACCATATAGAATGGCGCAAACTGCCAACAAATAACCATTATGACCGTTAACAGGGCCGTTTTTGGATTTCCGAGCAAATCGATATTGCCGCCGCCCAAAAAATTGGAGATCGAACTGATCATACCGCCATTGGTAGCAAGCGCATATGTAAACAAAAAGCCAATCGCTACACTAGACATCAGCATAGGAATAAACCAAACCACTTTAAAAATCGTAAATTTTTTTCCACCAAAATCAACAAAGGTCGCGAGAGCCAGCCCGAGTGGGAGCTGAATCACGATGGAAACCACCATAATAATGATATTATTGAGAAAGGCGAACCAAAATTTGCTGTCCTGAATCAACTTACCCCAATTTGCAAGCCCTACCCACTTTTGATCCGCTGAAATACCGTTCCACTGAAATCCACTGATTCGAAAGGTATCAACAATCGGATAAAAAACAAATACCAATAATACAACTGCGACCGGAGCTAAAAATATAAACGCACTAATTCGTGTATTCCTGCGTCTTTTAGCCGCCAACGTACTTGCTCTGTTCACCATATACACCAACCCCTATTCTTACCAAAGCACTTGTCGTTATCTTTAGCATATCAAATATCGAATGGGAACAACATACAATTCTGTGCGCTCATTATATAGAAAATTGCTCTATCAGATGTTATGTCTATAAGCAAAAGCGCCGCCTTCGTGCAATTACAGAAGGCGGCGCTTGCCATTTTCAGCACCAATGCCGAATAATCAGCTTTGCTTGCTTGCTATATATTCTTCCATGGATTTCTGCATTTGTTCATTCGCTTCTTCCGGCGTCATCGTTAGCCCAAAGAGTTCCTGACAGGTATCGAGATGCATTTGTGCAACAGCTGGCGGCAGATACTGGTCATACCACAGCTGTACATCGGTTGCCTGATTGGCGGCTTCACAAATCTGCTTGGTGAGCGGGTCGCTAATCTTGCTTTCAACACCCTTAACTGGCGGAATCTTGCTGTTCATAACCATAAGATCAACTGCTTCATCCGTTGAAAATAGCGATGCACACTCAAACGCTGCTTTCAGTTTATCGCCTTTGCAGTTAAAGGAAATAAATTGGTCGCCAACGGTACCAAATTGGATATTGGAATCCGCCTCGCTTCCGTCAATTGCCGGGAATGGGAACCATCCAACATTCTCATAAAATTCACCGCTGTCATTTTGAATGGTAGAAGTATACCAGGAGCCGATCAAATCCATAGCGGCTTTGCCTTGATATAGCAGCTGACGAGCCTGGCCGTCATCTTCACTTAAAGAATTGACGCCATCCGGGAAATATCCTTTTTGAGTCCATTCCTGAATCTTTTCGCCGGTAAATTTGAAACTTTCGTCCTCAAACGTACCCGTTCCATCCACTGCACTGCGGAAAGGTTCAAGACCCGCTTTTCGAGCCGCCAAACATTGAAAATACATAGATCCAGTCCACTTTGTGCTGTTTGCCAGTGTGAATGGAATAATTCCATTGCTTTTCAACGTATCCGCGGCTTGTTCAAGCTCTGAAAGAGTGTTAGGTACTTTGATATCATACTGTTCAAAGATTTCTTTGTTATAAAAAATCCCTGCCATCGCAACATTTAATACCGGAACTGCGTAAATATGATCCTCATACGTTGCCTGCGCAACTGCCGCATCCATGAGCCGATCTTTTACGCCTGTTGATTCCATAAGATCATCAATAGGCTGAGCATAGCCGGAATTAATGTACTCAATCATCGGGCCGCCCGTCCAGCTGGTATACATATCAGGGCACTCGCCGGAGCTCATTGCCACCACTAATTTTTCTTTGTAATTGTCGTTTTGAATGGGTACCATTGTGATGTGGTAACCATCTTTGTTGGTTTCGTTAAATTTGTTTACGGCATACTCAAAAATAGCTTTGTCAGGGTTTTCCGTTGAGATGTTCCAGAAAGTGATCTCCTTATCATCACTTTCAACATTACTTTCCTGCTTTGTCTCCGGGGAAGTCTCAACGCTTTTGCTGCTTCCGCATGCGCTGACAGATACTGCTAATACAGATGCTAACGCTGCAGCCATGAATTTTTTCCATATGCGCTGTTTCATCATCCAGTCCTCCTCTTTTTGATTACCCTTAATTTCATTTATATACTATCACAAATAAGAGGGCAGCATAATAAAATAAATTATCCTTTTTATATAGAATTCTTACATATCTATAAAAATGCAGCCCATTTTGAAACATTTTTGTCAAAGTTCAACTCATTTCGACATTACCTAGATATCGGTTAGCAGACAAAAAACCTGCCGCAATGCTGAAAAAGCATTGCGGCAGGTTTCCTTTTATAAAATACGATAGATCTATTTTATAATGAAAACAATGCTACTGCTAAGCCGTTTTCCCAAGATAGCTGTCCAAATTGCGCTGTAAAATTTTCATATAGCTATCAATATCCTTATTCTGTTCTAACATTTTTCCGATTTCGCCATCCGCAAATTTTACTATTTGCTCATATTCGGACATCCGTGGTTTAATCATGCCATGTTCAATCACATCACAAAGTAGCTGACTGCTTATTACTTCGTCATCCTCATCCATGTTATTTTGAATAATTTGCACTGCCTCTTGTGAACCTGTAACCTGTTTTAAAACCGAAACTCCTTGGGAATAGCGGAAAATATCCAATTGGTTTTGTGTATCGTACGTTAGATGTTTTAAAAATTCCCAGGCTAATTGAGGATGCTTTGTTCTATGACTCATTCCCAACAACAGCGCATCGACCTGTGATAAATTATTGCCATTTGGTCCCGCAGGAAACGTAATACAATCCCATTTAAATGAGGAATATTTTTTAATTTTATAGGGGTAGGTCTTATACGTTCGGTATTCTGCTAATGTAAGTGGCATAAATGCCACTTTTCCATTATTAAAATCCTCCTGCGTTATTTTTTGTCCGTTATTCAAATTCTGCAAACGCTGTATAAATTTAACGGATTCCACCATATTTTTATTTGTAAATGTGAATTCATTGGTTTGATTTTCAAATAAGCCTCCATTTGTATTAACAGCATTGAGCCAATTATAATTATATGTACCAAATTGGTCTAAAAATCCGTCACCATTTTGATCCTTTGTCACTTTTTGACAAATTTGATACAGATCATTCCACGTCCAATCCTGCTTAACCATGGGTATTTGTTCATTTTCCAACAAAGTTTTATTGACAAACAGCAGTGACGGGATTACTTCATATGGAAGCGCATATTGGCTGTCATCATAATTTCCAATATTTAATGCGGTAGTAAAAAATTGAGACGGATCAAACTCTTTATCCTGCTCGATAAAACCATCTAAATCTTTTAAAATTCCCATTGAGCAAAACTGATTAAAATCTTTGTCAAGCACCATAAATACATCCGGCATTTTTCCTCTTAACAGCATATTGCTGTACCACTCACTGTAATCTTCTTTCGCAATTCCGCTGTAATAGTGAACGGTTACATTGGGATGCGCCGCTTCAAAGCGCTCAATCGCACGATCGATAATCACAAAACTGTTCGCATTAGCGACTCCCCAATTACTGCCGGTAAACATTCCAAACTCCAATACGATCTTGGTTGTCTGCTGATGATATACGAAAACACCAATAAAACCCGCCAAAATCAATAGACAGATGATTATAATTCGTTTCTTTTTCTTCTGCCGCATAACCGGTACTTACCGCCTTTCCTGCATTTGATATTTACCGGCATTGGTTTGCACTGCCCAAATGGCTAGTTGCGTTCGATCCCGCAGATCTAATTTATTGAGAATCGTACTCAAATAATTGCGAACCGTGCCCTCGGAAAAATGCAGACGTTCCGCAATTTCCTTATTACTCGCTCCATGTTCGACCTGTTCGATGATTTTCCAATCGATGCGGGACAGTTTTTCGACCGCCTTGGAAGAAACTGGAATTGTAAAACTGGTTTTCGCCATTTGTGAAAACAGCTGAACTACTTTTGTAGCAATGTCGGGGTTAATCATTGCACGCCCGCTATGTACCGTAAAAATTGCTTGTGACAGCTCATCCATGGAGACACCTTTTAGCAAATAACCACTGGCACCATATTTTAAAGCATTGAATACGAACTCATCATCATCAAAGGTTGTTAAAATGATAATCTTGATTTTTGGATAATTCTCTTTAATGATTCTTGTACACTGCACGCCATCAATCTTCGGCATACAGATGTCCATTAAAATGACATCGGGTGGATTGCGGCGTACGCACTGTATGACTTCCTGCCCATTGGAGGCAACCCCTACCACCTGCAGATTCTCTCTGCTGTTTAAAACAATTTCCAAGCTTTGCCGTATCAGTTCCTGGTCATCCGCAATCAATACCTTTACCATGTGTTTCACCCCATCTGATTGGTATTTTGGCATTTATCTCAAACCCATTTTTCCCACTGAAAGTAACGGTACCGCCCAGCAAAGAGATGCGCTCCTGCATATGCTTGGTCCCAAATCCGCTTTTTATATGTTCACATCCGATTCCATTATCTTTAATCTGTATCATAATATCCTGATATTCTTGATCCAAATGAATCCAAATCTTATCCGCTTTTCCATGGCGTAAAGCGTTGGTAATTCCTTCTTGAATCACTCGATAAATCGCATGTTCTTCATCTTGGTCAAATTTTAAGTTTTTCACTTTTGAGTAAAAATAGACCTTTGCATTTGATACCGAGTTGATATTGGTCACCATTTTCGTAATAGTATGTTCCAAGCTAAATCGTTCCAAAGAATCCGGCCGCAGTTGAGAAACCGAACGCCGAACATCATTAAGCCCATCACGAATCACATCCGAAATGCGCTCCAACTGCGCTTTTGTTTTTGCTGTATCCAAATCGATCATTGCGATACACGCATCGACACCAGCGGAGATTCCTGTCAACGTATGCCCTAATGTATCATGAATTTCTCGTGCAAGTCGGTTGCGTTCCCTTGCCTGCACCATTTTTTCAGCAATCATCGTGTATTCCTGCAGCTGATTGTTAGCGTTTTCCAGCTGACGATATAAGTTATTGATTTGTTCAATGCGATCTTTTTGGCTGTTTATCACATTTAGGCAATAAATCATAAACATCATAAAATTAATCGATAACAAACCTTTATAGATGCACAAGACATACTGCTGAACCGTTGTATTGTAATATTGAATATAACTGAGCACTGAATACAGCGGATAGGTAACCGCAAGCAAATCATAGTCCGTTAGCAGATAGCTCACGATTGCAATGGTAAGCAAAAAGTACCGCCATCGTTTATCCTCTATGTACTTGATCACATTGGCAAAAACCAAAAGCAAAACACCATTATAATTAAAATGTAAAACAATAATGATGGCAAAACTACATAAAAAATCGATCACAAGGGTAACTCGTATCACCTTAACATTTTCTGCAAAATAGTATTCCCGCAAAATCATATCCAGCGTTAGAACAGTTAATGAAGCGGCACATATCATTACAATTTGCGTTACATCCCATGGAATTGCTTTTACTGACTGCAAAAAAGTACTTGCCCTAAAAAAACGGCAAATGGTATAAGTGGTCACCATAACAAATATACTTACAGCCATAACAGTTACGATATTGGTGATCAACAGCGCAATTTGCGAAATTCTTATGTTTTTATTATTCATATTTTTCATTGCTGCCACGTGTGGATGGAATAATCAACCAAGTTTTCCCGGGTAATGAGTTCGCTTGGCAGTAAGATATGCTTTTCCACCGTTTTTCCATTTAAATATGCATAGGCTGTTTCTGCCGCCGTTTTTCCAAGCTGACGTGGATTTTGTGAGCTTGTCCCAGTTACATATCCAACTTCCAACATGCCTTTAAAATCCGGGGAACCGTCAATTCCATAGATTAAAATGTTGTCATCTTTTCGAAATTTCTGCAAAGACGCAAGTGCTCCCAACGCGGATGGGTCATTTCCACCTAAAATGACATTGAACTCGATGTTTTTCTGCAATAATGATTCCGTTTCTTTGGCTGATACCTCAATTTCTCCGCCGCCATTCGTTTCATATACGATTTGATAGTTCTCATTTTCTACAATGGCATCTTTAAACCCTTCGATTCTACTGCAAATGGACTGTTGAATCGGATTATTTAATACGAAAATTTTTGCTTTTGAAGTTCGCTTCATCATATCCAAAGCACAAATCTGTCCGGCTTGGTAGTGATCCGTTTCAATAATTGAAATGACATAGTCGGTGTCCTTTACAACTGTATCCACGTTTATGATTCCAACTCCTGCCTGTTTGCAAGCCTCTAAAGCAGGGGTTACACCTTCCCAGTCGACCGGATTCAAAAATAAAAGTTCCATTCCGGCATCAATCATTTCCAAAATTTGATCGTTTTGTTTTTGTTGATCCTGAAGTGGATTGCGTGTAAGCAGTACATCCCCGTTCGCCTGCACAACCTCCTCAATTCCCTCATCTAAAATATCAAAAAAAGGATTGTTTTTTGTCATGTAGGTTGCGCCAAAGATCCGGGGTTTATGAATCGCCGCCCATGTTGTATTTTGTGAGCCCGCGCATCCAACAAAACATACCAAAATTCCTGTCAAAACAAGTCCTGCAATGATACGTTTCATAGTGACTCCTTCTCCGAAATACCGGTACCATAATAATTGCGAATGAACAACCGAATTAAACGAAAAAGCGGAAACATAAAACAGCTTGTAGAAAAAATTACCAATATATATTATAACAATTATCAGCAAAAGTGTCAATTAAAATCTAGTTAATATGAACAAAATCATCGTGCAGATACGACAAACTTATAGCAAATAAGCCCTTACCCCTGTATTTACAGGGGTAAGGGCTTATTTAGGTTGATTTCATTGATTACAAAGCTTATGCTTTACTTTTTTGAATCCGAATATAATCCACAAATACGGCTAGCAAAATGACCACGCCTTTTACAACATCCTGCCAAAATGAGTTTACATTCATTAGATTCAATCCATTGTTTAAAATTCCAATAATCAGACCACCGATGATGGTTCCTCCAAGCTTACCGGAACCTCCTGCCATTGAGGTACCGCCGACCACAACAGCCGCAATTGCATCCATTTCTGCGCCTTCACCTGCTGTTGGCTGTCCGGAATACATTCTTGACGCAAGGACAATTCCGGCAAGACCTGCCATAATACCGGAAAATAGATGTACAAAAAATTTTACTTTTGCAACATTAATTCCGGAAAATAAAGCGGCCTGCGGGTTCCCGCCAACCGCATAAATGTGCCGTCCCATCTTGGTTTTGTTCATGATTAACCCTGTGATGATCAGTACAAGAATCATCAACACAACCGGCACCGGTATAAACCCAAAATAACCGGCTCCAATAAACTGCCATTCCTTGCTTACCACACGAACAGGCGAACCGCCTGTATATACTTTTGCAAATCCTCTTGCAATATTCATGGTCGCCAGTGTGACAATAAAAGGCGGTATCGTTGTTTTGCAGATGACATAACCATTAAACGCACCGATGATTGCACCAATCAGCAAACCTACTAAAAGTGCCGTCGGAATCGACAATCCATATCGTGCGACACAACCGGCCGCAAACACACCGGACAGTGCAATGATTGAACCCACCGAAAGATCAATGCCGCCCAAAATAATAACCATCGTCATCCCGCAGGCTAAAAACATATTGGTCGAAATTTGGCGCAGAACATTAAAAATATTCTTGGGGTTTAAAAATGATTTACTCGTAATTGGAAAAACCGATAAAAACACGCAAAGAGCCATCAGCGCGATCAAAATGCCCATATTCTCTTTAATAAACCCTTTTGCTCGGTTTGGTTTGGCAAGATTTACAGTTGTATGAGTCAATTTTATCCCCTCTTTTTCCCTTATTTTGCTGCTAAGCTCATCACTTTTTCCTGTGTAACGTCCGTATGCGGAATACAGCCTTGTATCCTGCCTTCCGTCATTACATAAATCCTGTCGCTCATGTTGATGATCTCAGGCAGCTCAGAGGAAATCATGATAATCGATACCCCTTGTTTCACCAGCTCATTCATAATGACATAAATTTCTGACTTTGCGCCTACGTCAATGCCTCGTGTTGGTTCATCCAAAATTAAGATGTTTGGGTTTGTCGCCAGCCAGCGCCCAATTAAAACCTTTTGCTGATTTCCGCCCGAAAGATTACCGAGCACCTGCTCTTGACTGGGCGTTTTTGTGTTCATCATTTTAATATAGTTCTGCGTGATTTCTGCTTCTTTTTTTGCATCCACACCGATAAATTTGATAAAGCGCTCCAAGACTTCAATGGTTGTATTAAACCGCACGCTTTGGACATTATAAGTCCCTTCTTCTTTGCGATTTTCCGGAACGAGAGCCAATCCGTATTTCACAGCATCGACGGGTGAATGGATGACCACTTTTTCTCCATTGATATAAACGGTTCCTTTTTTCATTTGGGTTAGTCCAAAGATTGCTTTCATCGTTTCGCTTCGCCCCGCTCCAATCAAGCCCGCAAAGCCAACGATCTCTCCCTTGTTCACATGGAACGAAACATCTTGAACCAATTTCCCATCTGAAATATGCTCACAGCGCAAAACTTCTTCGCCCGGAATGCAGTAATCCCTTGTATAATAATTGGTGAGTTCGCGCCCTACCATCAGGGAAACCAGTTCGTCTTTGTTGGTTTCCTTGACCACACGCGTACCGACATGCTCGCCATCCCGCATAATGGTGACGCGGTCACAAATCTGTTCCAGTTCGCTCATTTTATGCGAAATGTAAATGATTCCCACTCCTCGTTCTGCCAGCTTTCGCATGGTTGCAAACAGAAATGTTACTTCTTTATCGGAGATTGAGGATGTCGGTTCATCCATTACCAGTATTTTCGAATTATAAGAGATTGCTTTGACGATTTCTACCATTTGCTGCTGTGCAATCGTCAAATCTTTGATCAGCGCATCTGCAGAAATCGAAACCTGATTTTCGTCTAATAATTCCTGCGCTTTTTCTGCCATCTTTTTTCGGTCGACAAAAATGCCTTTGCCAAATTCTTTGCCAAGAAAGATATTTTCCGCTACGGTCATATGCGGCACCACTACCAATTCTTGATGGATAATGGCAATTCCGTTGTTTTGTGCGTCCGTTACATCGTGGATTTCTGCTTTTTTTCCATTGATGAAAATTTCGCCCTCGTCCGCTTCATAAATTCCTCCGAGCACCTTGATCAGCGTCGATTTTCCGGCTCCGTTTTCTCCAAGAAGTGCATGTATTTCACCGGCTTTTAATTCATAATCGACCTTATTCAGCGCCAAAACACCCGGAAAACGTTTGGAAACATGCCGCATACTCAGCAATACTTGTTCGCTCAAGCCATCACCCTCTGTCCAATCAATTTTGGCTGGCTGTTAACTTGGCTGGCTCCTCCTCTTTCCGGGGAGGAGCCAGCCCTGTTATGCTGTTTTTACTGCCACCCGTCTACTCCAAATTCGTTTACATTTTCTTCTGTAATTAAGAATGTTTCCACCGGATATCTTTCGTCTACTTCGTCGCCATTCATGATCTTATACATGATATCCACTGATTTTTCCGCAATGCTGACCGGAGACTGTGCACCGGAACCTTCAATGAGGCTTTCACCGGATGCCATTTCTTTTTTGATATCAGGAGACCCATCG
>CALLQM010000114.1 GCA_938014855.1 uncultured Clostridia bacterium
GCACTCATCAAAGAATTGCAGCTGACGCCGGTACAGTTCCGCACGATTGACGAAGCAATCATTACCGCAGGCGGGGTGGCGGTCAAAGAAATTTCGCCCAAAACGATGGAATCCAAATTGATCAAAGGACTGTATTTTGCGGGAGAAATTTTGGATGTCGATGCGTTTACCGGCGGTTTCAATCTGCAAATCGCCTTTGCTACAGCTTATTTAGCGGCGCAGAATTTGTGCGGCGAATGAGTTTTACTGCAACTTATTTTTGGAGGTTATAGAATGACGGCAATTGCCATAGACGGGCCGGCCGGAGCCGGAAAAAGCACGATTGCGCGTGCTGTTGCCAAAAAATTAGGATATATTTATATCGATACTGGAGCACTTTATCGAGCAATTGGGCTTGCTGTTTTGGAACAGGGCGGCGATACTACGGATGCGGAAGTTGTGGTTCCAGCTTTGGAACAGATGCAAATCCAAATTCGGTTTTTAAATGGGGAACAGCATGTATTCTTAAATGGACGCGACGTATCTTCGGATATCCGCCGAAATGAGGTCTCTATGGCTGCTAGCAATGTAAGTGCAATTCCGGCGGTTCGAGAATTTTTGTTTGATCTTCAGCGCAGTTTTGCAGAAAAAAACAATGTCGTCATGGATGGACGCGATATTGGCACCGTTGTTTTGCCTCATGCGCAGATTAAACTCTTTTTGACGGCAACACCGGAAGAACGAGCCCAGCGCCGTTTTTTAGAACTTACCGAAAAAGGGCAGAAAGTGGAGTATGAAAACTTGCTTGATGAAGTTCGGCAAAGGGATTATAACGATTCACATCGAGCGATTGCACCACTAAAAAAGGCAGATGATGCGTTGCTTGTGGATACAACCGGAAATGAGATGCAGGAATCGATTGATCAGATTTTAAAAATCATTGAGAAGAGGCTTCGTGATGCTGTATAAATTCGGTTGGTATCTTTGCATGGCTGTGATCCGAATCTTATTTTCGGTAAAAATAGAGGGAAAAGAAAACATTCCGGAAACGGGATATATACTTGTGGCGAATCATCGCTCCAATTTTGATCCGCTTTTTGTGGTAGCCGGAATCCATAAGCAGGTTTGTTTTATGGCAAAAGCGGAATTGTTCCGCATTCCTTTGCTGGGAAGAATCGTAAAAGGATTGGGTGCATTTCCCGTTGAGCGTGGAAAAGGCGACACGGGAGCCATCGATTGGGCTGTGAATTTGATTCGAAGCGGACGTGTGCTCGGGATGTTCCCGGAAGGAACGCGGTCGCTCACGGGTGTTCCGCTGCGGCCGAAATCGGGCGCGTCTTTGATTGCGATGCAGACAGGGGCCGATTTGCTGCCCTGTGCCGTTTGTTACGGCAAAAAACTTCGTTTTCGTACACAGGTTACGATTAAATACGGCAAACTCATCCGCAATGAAGAGTTAAACTTTACACCAGGAAAGCAGTCGGCTAGTGAAATCAAGGCTGCAAGCCGCTTAATGATGGGGCACATTATTGATCTATTGGAGGGAAATTAGTGATTACAATAGCCAAAACAGCCGGTTTTTGCTTTGGCGTACAGCTGGCTGTTGACAAAGCACTTAAACAGGCACAAATCGGAGAACCTACTTGTACACTTGGCGAATTGATTCACAATAGACAGATTGTGGAAAAGCTTGCAAATGCAGGAGTTGTTCCGATTTCCCATCCAAAAGAAAGCAATGGACGTACCGTCATTATCCGTTCTCACGGTGTGGCGGCCTGTGTGTATGATCAATTAAAAGAGTATGGATGCAAGGTGATTGATGCCACTTGTCCATTTGTGGAGAAGATCCATAAAATCGTGGCAGAGGTTCCGCCTGACACATTGCTTTTAATTGCAGGAAATCCACAGCACCCGGAAGTACAAGGAATTGCAGGCTTTTGCCACGGTCAATATTTAACATTTGAATCCTATGAAGAACTCGATAAAAAGATAGAACAAATAGAAAAATATGGTAATTTTCCGGTTACCTTGGTAGCACAAACAACTTTTTCCCTTTCAGAGTGGCAAAAATGTGTAGAAAAACTAAAAAAGGTGTGTACAAAGCTAAAAATATTTGATACAATATGTAATGCTACTGAGAAACGTCAGTCGGAGGCAAAACTTCTGGCAGCCGAAAACGACGCGATGATAGTTGTAGGCGGGCGGCACAGTTCCAATACGACAAAACTTGTTAAGATTTGTCAGACGTATTGTGACACCTTTTTTGTAGAAAGTGCAAAAGAATTGCATGAGGTGGACTGGAGCGGTTATAATAGAATTGGTGTTACGGCTGGTGCGTCAACGCCGGCTTACATAATTAAGGAGGTACATAAAACAATGAGTGAGATTTTAAAAGATCAGGACGAGCTTTCTTTTGAGGAGATGTTGGATCAATCCTTCAAAACAATATATAATAAGGAGAAGGTAACTGCGGTCGTTACGGGAATTGCCCCGAATGAGATTTCAGTTGACATTGGAACAAAACATGCCGGATATGTTCCCTTGAACGAACTGACGGATGACCCCAATGCAAAACCGGAAGACTTGGTGAAGGTTGGCGACGAACGGGAACTGATTGTTGTCCGTG
>CALLQM010000115.1 GCA_938014855.1 uncultured Clostridia bacterium
CCAACGACCTCCACTCCAAGCGTCAGGTTTTCTCTTTTGTTACAAAAGAGAATGTAGCGAAGAAACTTTTTGACGAGATTGCTCCGAAGTACGCCGAAACAAAAGGCGGATACACGAGAATCGTCAAGATCGGACCTCGCCGCGGTGACGCAGCAGAGATGGCAATTATAGAGCTTGTGTAATTATCAATTTGTATATGCATATGCAAAAGGGCGCATCCGTCAGGATGCGCCCTTTTAAAATTGTTTTTTATTCTTTGCGTGCATTTTTAAAATAGATTCCCGAAAGAAACGGCGAAAATTTGATGTCGCTTACTCCTTTTGCCATTGCATAGTAAGAGGTCTCAAAAAACATCGGGATCACAATGCATTCTTCCAAAAGCTGCTGCTCGGCCTGCATATAGGCGGTATACTGTTTCCCGCTGTCCATTGTTGCAATCGAAAGCAGAAGGGAATCGAATTGGTCGCTGTGGTAAGCGGCATAGTTTTGCGTGGAATAGGACTTAAACATGGATAAAATCGAATCGGGCGAGGAATAGGAGGCGGACAGTGGAACAACCGCCGCCTCAAAATCACCTTTGCTGATGCGGGAAATTAAGTCATCCCGCGAGAGTTTTACCAGTCCGGTATACAGCCCCAAATGTTTCTGCCAAGACTGCTGGATAAACCCAGTGAGCAGCGGCAGGCTGTTTTCGTCGCAGACCAATAGCTCTTTGAATGGAAGCTGGGATAGTCCAAGAGCGGAAAGCCCGCTTTCATAGTAGCGTTTGCCAATTTCAGGACTTGGCAGGATAGGGGATACGTTTCCTGCTTTTTCGCGGTAAGAACCGCCCAACAGCGAGACGGCCGGAGGAATCAGCATCGAAGTGGTGTGCAGATTCCCGGGAAGATAGGGATCAAAAAGGGCGCGGTCGACCGAGTAGGACAGCGCACGGCGAATGTCCGGATTGGAAAGAGAAGGATTGCTGGTATTAAAAATCATCACCCAGACGGTATCCTCAAACGCCTGATAGGTGCCTTTTTGCTCCAATACGTTCGGCAGGGTTTCATAGTTGATTTTGCAGGCATCGGTCTCGCCGGATAAAAACCGCTTGATGGGATCCAACGTTGTTTCCGCATCCTTGCTGACGGACGGAATCAAGAGGTTTGCTCCGCCGGCAATCACCGATTCCGCATCGACATAATTGGAATTTCGCCGTAGAGAAAGGATGTCGCCATCGTTCCAAACGCGCACAATAAATGGACCGTTGAAGATCATATTTTTAAGCGTCAGCCCATAGCGTGCGGAAGTAGAATCAAAGAATTCTTGATTGCATGACATCGCTTAACTTTACGCCAAACGCTCGGGGAGCAGGTTGTCTGGCCGTTCTAAGCGTATCACCAAGGTTTGTAAGTTGGAAGCTGTGACACCCAGCGCCTCCTTGCCAGCCTCTCCGTCTAAAATGCGTTTGGCATTTTGTATGGCGGAAAACTGCGTTGCAAACGGACTGAATGCGGCGGAATCAAACATACGGCGCAGTGCAAATGCAAAATCGTAGGCGGTTACCGGATCATCATTGGTCCAAATCGCGTCATCACGCAGATGGAAGGTATAGGTCAGCTGATCGTCGGAAACGTCATAGGACTGTGCAATGCGGTTTTCCAGTTTTCCGGACGGGAGCTGACGAAACAGCCCCTCAAATGTGTTGGATATAATCATGCGGGCTGTTTCACTGGTCGCAAATTGTGGGTCAAGATTTTTAACAGGTGCAGGAATATCGTAAGAAATCACTTGGCCGGAAGAATCGGAACCGCAAGCGGTTAAGCTTAAAATCATGAGAATCGTCAAAATATAAGAGAATAGTCTTTTCATACAGGCGTACCTTTCGCAAGATAATCATTCTATTCATTTTAACAGAAGAAGATATGCGTTGCAATGCAGGGAAGAAAATTCACAAATAAAAAAAGCGGCGTCCATACAGGACGCCGCCGAATATTTGTAGATTAAACTCGAAGCAGCAAATCGGTATAGGTGGGAACCGGCCAAGCGGACCGGTCGGTGATTTTTTCTGCGGCATCGCATGCCGTGCGCAGGCTGTCCATGCGTCCAAGAATCTCATCACGCATGTATAGAGCATGTGCATGCGGATCCTCAATCGACTGACAGCGTGCGTATGCTTCACGCAGAGAACAAAGTTCGCTGTCGATCTGATCCAAAATATTGGTCAGCGAATCGAGCTGATTGACCACCGACTGCGCAACCATATTTGCAGTGCGCATCCGATTGATTGTTTCCGCGACTTCTCCGGCATATCGAACAACAGCAGGATAGATTTCGCGGCAGACCATCTCGATCATAGTTGCGGCTTCGATATTGATGACCTTGATATAGTTTTCATACAGCACTTCATGACGGGAAGCACATTCCACCGCACTAAACACGTTATGACGCTTAAATAGAGCAATATTTTTCGGGTCGATAAATGCGTCAAATGAATCCACAGAGGACTGCATGATGGGCAGACCGCGGTGCTTCGCTTCTTCCACCCAAGCTTCCGAATAGTTGTTTCCGTTATAGACCACGCGTCCATGCTCTCTGCCGACATCTGCAAGGATTGCACAGATTTCTGCATCTTTGTCCGATGCTTTTTCTAAGCGGTCGCAGAACTGGCCGAATACGTCAGCAAGCGCGGTGTTGAGCACAACGTTTGTCAGCGCAATTGACTGGGATGAGCTGAGCATACGGA
>CALLQM010000116.1 GCA_938014855.1 uncultured Clostridia bacterium
ATGCTCTTAATCATCTTATTGATCTGCAATGCGATTTCTTCAAATTCATCTCCGGTATCAATCGCGATAATATGATGATTGTCTCCATGCCGGATAATACGAATTTCATCCACCAAAGCACCAACAGATTCCGCATTTTTTGCGGCCATCATCTGGGATAGTTTTAAAAACATGATGAGCCATATGCTTCCCAAAAACAGGATGGTAAAGATACCGGTGATGATGTAAAGAGAATTTTCCGAAGAATAGATAAAAGAATAGAGAATTACTTTTTCTTTTGTCAAAAACCGTGCGGAAGTTAGATATCGAATTCCGTTGATGGTGACGATATTTTGGGTAAATGTTCCTTTAAACTTGTTTGTATTGCGCTCCGGAAGAAATCCATTTTTTGAACAATAAATAATATTACCGTTTAGGTTTGTAAGGATGTTGTCATATTGATAGTCGGAAAACAATTTCCTCCAATCGCTGCCGTTGAGATATGCCGTTACGAATCCCACCAGCTTTTGATGCTGGTATAGCGGCTTGGAAAAAACATATTCTGAGTGATCCCCTGAAAAATAATAGACGGTATTATAAATGGATGTTTCGCCTTTAAGAACGTTGTCGGCTACAATTTTATTAAATTCGATTCTATGTAGATTCATTTTTTCTTTTTCAAAACTTGAATATAGAATTCTCTTGTTTTGATCCATCAAAATTAAATTGATCCGAATAGGGCTTGCAATGTTATATTTATTTATCGAGTATTCAACCTCCCTGCCATCCGAATGGTGGGTGATACAGCGTAAGAAAGCGCCGGTATTTTCGGCGGTTTCCAAATATTTTGCGGTGCTGTCATAAACGTCATCAAAAATTCGATTTAAATAGTTTAGATGCTTATTGACATTTGAGTGTAAATTTAAAAAATTAAATCCAAAAATTGGGATGCAAAACAGCAGGCATCCTGCAATCACCCAAAACACGATTTTTTTAAGCGCTCCATTTTCCAGTTGCTTTTGAAAAAGACTTTTTGATTTTTCTTCTTTTCTAAAATCCATTTCACCACTGCTTTTCGTATTGATAGAAATTTCGAGCGTGTTATATATAAACATATATTTAATTCTATTTAATCATATTATGTTGAAAATGACAAGCTGCAAGATCCCGGAATTTTGGAGCCGCAGAACACGCTTTCCGGCGGCTTTGTTTGACAACCATGAAGCACTATGCTATTATAAGAAGCGCTGTACGACTGACGGAAGTGGAAGAAACCACAGGAAGTACAGTGTTTGGAAAGCCGACCGTCTGGGCAGGATGCCTTAGATAGGTGGGCCTTTTTATTGCTCGCTAAATGCCGCGCAGGCCATTTAGAGCAAGTTATGAATCATGAGCAGAGTAGAACCTTGTGCGTAAATCGAAGATTTGCAGTGCCTTCTGAACGGGGAGTTGTCAGAGGGACGAAAAGCCTTTGCAGGCTTACGGTACAAGATTCGCATCCCGCTGCTACATAAGCAGAAGCGGTGTAATTGTTGCGCCTCTTGTTATGTAGCTGTGCTGCATAACAGGAGGTGTTTTTTCCATGGTTACAATTTAGAATCTCAATTTAACAGAAGACTTTCGACATATGTTTCATCATGAAAGGAGAAGTTAAATTGAAAAAGTCATCACTTTATTTGCGCCGTATTACAGGATCTGCGGTATTCCTTAGCATTTCACTTATGTTAAAAACAACCTTTTCTTTTTACATACCCATGTTTGGACAAAATGGGATGAGTGTCGGTATCGCCGGTATTTTTTCCATGATGCCAGCTATTTTATTTGGGCCGGTGTATGGCGCTGTTGTCTCCGGGCTTTCCGATTTTTTAGGTTATCTACTAAAGCCAACGGGGCCTTATATTCCGCTTATGACGCTGATTGTAGCCGCCGGTGGATTTATCCGGGGAGCCTTGTGGATGGGTCTGCGTAATAAAGACAGTAGGAAAATCAGAATAGCAGTTGCCATATATTCTATGCTTTTATTGATCGTGGGCTTTTGTAACTCTGCGTCCTTGTCTGCTGACGGTATCAATGTTGGCTTTTACGACTGCGTACAGAAAGAAAGTATCCAGACAGACAAAATGCACCTTGTCAGCCGGATGCTGATTACAAGAACCATAAATACAAAAAATCCTTCCGGAAATCTGGACACCTATATTACGTTTGTAACAGCAGGTCTAATCGGCAGTGCCGCTCTCGGAATCCTTTTGCTAGCCGCAGATTTTGCCATCTCGAAGAAGTTTCTTCATGACACGCGCAAAGGACAAATCCCGCAGCTTCTGATCGCCATGATTGGTTCTGGTTTGTTTGTCACCACTCTTAACACACTTGTCTTGCGCGAAACCATCTTTACCGCGTGGAAAGTGCTGCCGTTTGCAGTTGTTTGGATACCACGCGTGATCGAAGAAATCCTAGGGAATACGGTTAAGGTCTATTTTGTGGCTGTGTTGCTGGGTGCTTTTAGAAAGCAGCATAGTTTGAGCGAACAAATAGATACACCCTCCGTAGAGTGTAAAAGCAACGCGGCATCTTAGGATGATGGGGGGAATGAATACCGGTTTCCGCCGGAAATCAACCTGCCGTATAGCAGAATATAATGTTTAACCCTTTTAATAAAAGAAACGCCCTTGAAGTTTTGCTTCAAGGGCGTTTCTTTTGTACCTATTCTTTTTTACATGAAGTGGTTTTGATTTTTGCCCCAATAATATCGCACAAAAGCAAGCCGTTCCTTGCTGCGAAATAGCAGCTGAGGCCGCTAAAAAACATTGTAAGGAATTGAAACGATCACAATCGGAACCTTATATATATTAAAACATAGAAAAACGAGGCACTTAATTGGTCAATATATATATAAACTTCAAATAATTACAAATAATATTGACATTTATGCAATTATGTTTATAATGAACACATACAAACATAAATGAACATATAAAAACATGGTGGAGTAAGAGTGCAACATCTGTTTTTACAATTAGATCATGTAAGCAAGACTTTTCCTGGAGTAAAAGCGCTTAGTGACGTTCACTTTGATATATACCCTGGCGAAGTTCACGCTTTAGTTGGAGAGAATGGAGCCGGTAAATCCACACTCATCAAGGTGATGTCCGGCGTCCATCAGCCAGATAGAGGCGGTATAATCAAAATTAATGGTAAAGAAACAAAGATAACGAATGTTATGGATGCTATACGTCAGGGAATCGCCGTTATTTATCAGGACTTTAGCCTGTTTGGAAATTTAACTGTAGCTGAAAACATTGTAATCAATCAGATGATTGATAGAAAAAAACCTCTGCTGAATTGGAGAGAGATTAAGCAAAAAGCAGTAAAGGCTCTTAAAATTGTGGGTGCCGACATCAATCCTTCTACTACGCTTGAAAATCTTTCCGTTGCAAAACAGCAAATGGTTGCAATTGCGAGTGCGGTCGCGCAGGATGCAAAAATGATTATTATGGACGAGCCAACCTCGGCACTGTCCAAAACGGAAGTAGAAACACTGTTTGAGATCATCGAAAAGCTGAAGGCGAAAAATATTGCCATTATGTTTGTGAGCCATAAGATGGATGAACTTTTCCGTATAAGCGATCGTTTTACAGTTTTTCGTGATGGACAATATGTATCCACTTGCAACAAGGCTGATATTGACCGTGATAAATTGATTGCGTTAATGGTGGGCCGTGAGGTAAAAATAAAAAATTACGCGAATCTTTCTGAAAAAGGGGAAGCAATCCTTGAAGTTATGAATCTTTCTAAAAGAGGTAACTTTAAGGACATTAATTTTACTTTACATAAGGGAGAGGTCCTCGGGATTACGGGACTGGTTGGTGCAGGGCGCAGCGAAATGGTCCAGACGTTGTTTGGAATTCAAATGCCCGATTCTGGTTCGATTAAAATTGAAGGCAAACCGATCACGATTCATAATCCGTGGGAAGCGCTGGAAGCGGGAATAGCCTATGTCCCGGAGAATCGTCAGACACAGGGATTGGTGCTCGATAAGTCAATTGAACAAAATATGACCCTTCCACTTTTAAAAAAATACACCAACAAGTTCGGCCTGGTAAAGTTAGAACAGCAGCGTGCTTCTGTGGAAAAACTGATCAGAAAGCTTGATGTGCGGCCGCGTGATCCTGAATTACTTGCCAAACAGCTTTCAGGAGGAAACCAGCAAAAAGTCGTAATTGCAAAGTGGATTGCAACGAATGCAAAAATTTTAATTGTTGACGAACCGACCACGGGCGTTGACATCGGGGCAAAATCAGAAATTTCTTTAATTTTACGTGAACTAGCCGCCCAAGGGGTCAGTATCATAATGATTTCGTCCGAACTTCCGGAAGTTATGTCTGTCAGTGATCGGATATTGGTTATGCGAAAAGGCCGAATTTCCGGTGAGTTTTTAAATGATGGGCTGACACAGGAAATGATTATGGATAAAGCGGTTATCAATAAATAGGGGAGAGAATTATGAAGAACATATTTAAGAAAAAGCAATTTGGTATTATTAAAAATCTTATTGATAAAGCTGATGAAATAGTTCATGCGGGCGACCCTGATAGAGAAGGGCAATTATTGATTGATGAAGTTCTAGATTATTTAAATTGTCAAAAACCTGTAAAGCGAATTTTATTAAAT
>CALLQM010000117.1 GCA_938014855.1 uncultured Clostridia bacterium
AATCGAAGGCGGAAAAATCTCTTTGGAAGACATGGTGACCTGCTCTCAGCATGCAGAGTCAATGGGAGGCAGTCAGATCTGGTTTGAAGAGGGAGAACAGCTTTCCGTAGACGATCTGCTCAAAGCAGCTGCGATTTCCAGCGCCAATGACGCATCGGTTGCATTGGGTGAATTTTTGGCGGGAAGCGAAGATGCATTTGTGGTTCAAATGAATGAAAAAGCGGCTCAATTAGGGATGAACAATACCCACTTTGTCAATGCGTCCGGACTGGATGCAGACGGTCATTTAACAACGGCACGCGATATCTCAATCATGAGCCGGGCGTTATTAAATTACCCTTTAATCACCAATTATACCAGCGTTTGGATTAGTGAATTGCGCGACGGCAAAACCCAATTGGTGAATACGAACAAATTGGTGCGGTTCTATGATGGATGCACCGGACTGAAAACGGGTACGACCAATGGTGCGGGAAGCTGCCTTTCCGCCAGCGCAACCAAAAAAGGAATGTCGCTGATTGCGGTGACTTTGGGCAGCGCCACATCGGCTGATCGGTTTTCGGCTGCCCGTGGACTTTTGGACTACGGGTTTGCAAACTATGCGTGTGTAGAACTGCCGGCATTGGAAAACATTGAACCGGTAAAGGTGCGCGGAGGCGTTCAGCAGCAGGTTGACGTCGTCTGTGAGCCTCCAAAAGCAGTGATTGTACGCAGCATGGATAAAGACAAAATTGAGCAGGAGGCGCAGGTTCTGCCGGATGTACAGGCGCCGGTAGATGAAGGGCAGATGCTTGGAAAGGTGGTTGTAAAAGTGGAGGATGAGACGATTTGCGAATATCAGCTGGTAGCGGCTCTTCCTGTGGACAAAATGACCTTTTTCAAAGCAATTGGAAAATTGTACAGCAGTCTGATTACAATGTAAAAATGACTATCTCGGACAAAATGTTCGGGATAGTTTCCTTACATGCCGAATTTTGTCGAATGAAATAGGAAAAATTATAAAATAACCAAAAATATTAGAAAATAAACACGGTTATTTGAATATTTTTATTAGAAAATTAACATTGTTGACTTGAAATAAATGCGCAAATAAGGTAAAATATGTTTAAGAAGTAGCTCCTCAGCACAGGGTTAACTTGTGCGATTTGTACAATAAACCAGGGGAAGGAAGTAACAATAATGGGAATCAAGCTAAATACCAGGCATGTGAAGTCTTTTATTGCAGAACACGAGTTGACGGCGATTGCACCGCAAGTCAAAGCCGCACATCAAGTTCTGACGGAAAAGACCGGCCTGGGCAATGATTTTCTCGGCTGGCTGACGCTCCCGAAGGATTATGACAGGGACGAATTTGCCCGCATCAAGGCTGCCGCCAAAAAAATACAAGAAAACAGCGATGTGCTTTTAGTCATCGGAATCGGCGGATCATATCTTGGTGCTCGTGCAGCTTTAGAACTGTTAAAATCCCCTTTATATAACAACATGAAAAAAGATACCCCCGAAATTTACTTTGTCGGCAACAGCATCAGCCCCGATTATCTGAATACAATCATCGGGCTGTGTGAAGGCAAACGGGTTTCGGTGAATATCATATCAAAATCCGGTACAACCACTGAACCGGCATTGGCGTTCCGTTTGTTCCGCGAAATGCTGGAACAGCAGTACGGCAAGCAAGGCGCAAAAGAACGCATTTTTGCAACAACGGACCGTGCGCGCGGCACTCTGAAAGAACTTTCCGACCGGGAAGGATACCAAACATTTGTGATTCCCGATGATGTCGGCGGCCGCTACTCGGTGCTGACTGCGGTGGGGCTGCTCCCAATGGCTGTTGCAGGCATTGATCTTGACGCGGTCATGAATGGAGCACAGCAGGCGATGGAAGACTTCTCTAATGACGATGTCTTTAAAAATGACTGCTATTTATATGCCGCCTGCCGCAATATCCTTTATCGAAAAGGAAAAAGCATGGAACTGCTGGTCAGCTATGAACCTGCATTCGCTATGATGAATGAGTGGTTTAAACAGCTGTTTGGCGAAAGTGAGGGCAAAGACCATAAAGGCCTTTTCCCGGCATCTGTCATCTTCTCCACCGATCTTCATTCGATGGGTCAATATATTCAGGAAGGCAGCCGCATTCTGTTTGAAACAGTTGTGGATATTGGAAAACCAAAAAAAGATTTCTTTGTCAAAGATGATCCGGAAAATCTTGATGGGCTCAATTTCCTTTCCAATCAGGAAATGTCTATTGTAAACCGGAAAGCAATGCAGGGAACCATCCTCGCACATACCGAGGGCGGTGTTCCAAATCTGATTTTGGAAATTCCGGAAATCAATGCATTTGAGTTTGGATATATGGTTTATTTCTTTGAAAAAGCATGTGCAGTAAGCGGCTATATGCTTGGAGTAAATCCGTTTAACCAGCCGGGTGTAGAAAGCTACAAGAAAAACATGTTTGCTCTGCTTGGCAAACCCGGATATGAGGACCGAAAGGCTGCATTGGAAGCCGGACTAAAGTGATGTGGGAAAGAAGTCTATACGAATAATATATTGATATTGGAGGAATGTAACATGATTAAACTGATCGTTGGCAACAAAGGCTCCGGAAAGACCAAAACTTTAATCAGCATGGTCAATGAGGCCGCTAAGACATCGAAAGGCAACGTAGTCTGCGTAGAAAAGGGAAATACCCTGACCTTTGACGTGAGCCACCAAGTACGCCTGATCGATATTGATACCTACGGTGTTTCCGGATTCGACGCGTTTTATGGATTCTTCTGCGGCCTGTTTGCTGCAAACTATGATATTACCGAAGTATTTGTCGATGCAACCTTTAAAGTTGGCGGAAAAGACTATATGGCGTTTGCTCTTATGGTGGAAAAGCTTGCCAAACTGCTCGACGAGAACGGTGCAACAATGACCTTTACTGTTTCCTGCAGTAAGAATGATCTGCCGGAACGCATCCATCAGTATATCATCTAATTTCATATGAAATAGCTGTTGTTTTGGCTTGCCCCATGCCGAAACACTCGGATTAGAAATGCCCGCTTTCAGCGGGCATTTCTGATTTTCTCGGAATCCTGCCGCAGAACCCGAAATGAACGATTAAAAGATATCAAAACAGGGCATGTTTTTATAGGGATGATGCTTGACAAGCAGGCTGAAACCGACTATAATAATCTTCGTGACATTTGCAAGGGGGCACTATGCCCGTTTGTTGATGCGAACCCTCTGAACGAGGCCGAATGGAGGAATCCGCATGATTGTTGATCTTTCCAAATTGTTTAACAGCGAGGGCGAATCAATTCAGATTGCCTGTGAGCTTGATCTGAGCAAAGTTGAGCGTTGGGGAAAGAAGATGTTTCGCAAACCGGTGAAGATTACCGGAAACGCGGAAAACCGTGCCGGAATCGTCAGACTGAATTATGCAGCAGACTTCATCCTTGACGCGGTGTGTGATCGGTGTCTTACGTCACTAACCCGTCCTTGGAATATGAAGTTTTCACACATTATGGTTTTATCCCTAAACCGTGAGGACAACGATGAGCTTATAGTAGTACCGGATGGACGGCTTGATTTGGCAGAGCTGGCAACCTCCGATATTCTCCTCG
>CALLQM010000118.1 GCA_938014855.1 uncultured Clostridia bacterium
CGGATAGAGGTGTTTCAATACGGAGTGACCTCGCGTCGCAGAAGATATTTTGGGCGATTTGTCATGCGTAAAAGGCAGTTCCGCTGATTTATTAAGTCTTGCCTCCAATTTAAAACAAAACGGTGAAACGATGCCGCCGGCATATATCGCCTGTGGCGTTGATGACGAACTGTGCTATCCGATGAATCTGCATTTTAAATCCGGATTGGAAAAGCTTGCGTATCCGATCAAGTTTGTGCAGGGACCGGGAAAACATGAATGGCGTTTTTGGGATGAGCAAATTGAGCAGGCGGTCATTTGGTTTGCTTCAATGTGCACAGAGCAATAATAATGAAAAAGGACTTCCGGTTACCGGAAGTCCTTTTGATCATTTCATGATTGAACGGTAAGATTCATGGGGCAAACCATGGTATCTACCAAGTCCAGTGTAGTTGGATCCACTGCATTGAGATAAGCGGTTGCCTGATATGTGCCGGAAGGAATCTTTTTTTGCAAATCAATCGTGCTAATATATTGATTGGGTGCGATAAACTGAGATTGATAAACCATTCCGTCAATTCCTTCTGCTGTAATTTCCAATACCATCAAATACTTGTTAAAAGCAGGATTCTGAACCATGATGTCCCCATTTGAGCCATCCGATTGAAACATCGGTGCAGGGTTGATTCGATAACTGAACATCCCTTCACCCGGTGACTTTTCATCTTTCGGCGTTCCGGGCATCCTGCCGGATATCGCATTGGGATCTAACTGATCGACTTGAAACCGCTTTTCAATCAGACGATCCGTTCCCGCACTGCGAAAAAAGAGAAAAAGACCGCCCGCAAGAAGAACAGCAAACAAAACAGACAGCAGTACGATAAATAGAACAGGGGATTTGGTTTTTTTACGCAGCACCACTTGTTGCACCAGCTTTTCATATAGTTAAGATAGTTTTTTTAAAATTCTTGGACGGAACCAATGGATATAAAGTAAGAGCACTCTGCTCAACAGAAAGTCATACATAAAAAACGTATAGTTTGCTAAGCCAAGCGCCACATAAGATGTATATTTGCCCAAGCTTCCCCAATCGGACAACAAATCCGGGATTCCCAGTAAATAGATGGTCGCATAGTAAAAAGCAACGATCACAACATTAAAAAGGATGCCTTTGACTAAAAATACGAATGGTTTGGGGAGACGTTCCAATTTAGGTTTAATCATAGGGTAATATCCCAAAAGCATAATAAATAAAAGTACCGATTCGCGGTCGGGGACAATGAACAAAGATAACAGTGATGTTGCAAGAAATACTAGAAATGCCGTTGCACCGCCAATTTCAGTTGCAACGGCAATCAAAACAATGCCAGCCATACCAGGGAATACATAGGTGGAAAACGGGATGAGTCCAGTCATAAACATCAGCAAGACACAAAGCGCGGACGCTAAACCGCCAATAGCCACCAGTGCACTTTTTTTCATGAAAACGCCTCCATCAGACCCCATTAGAAAAAGCCGTTCATGCAGCAGTCTGCACACCATAAAGCCGCGCAGACATCACAGCAGCTGCAGCCGCCAATACTTGTCCCGGTCTGATAATTGCCATATCCTGCGGGTCTTCCGTTTTGACGCTGCCAAACCAGCTGATTATACGCGGCGGCATATTCGGAATTCTGCGGACTCATGGAACATGCTTTTTGGAAACATTGCAGAGCATCGTCCAGCCAGCCGCGCGAATAATAGATACTGCCTCTTAAGAAATACCATTCCGCATCACGGTTCGATGCCGCGACTCCGTCCAACAGTTCCTGCGCTTCCGCAATGCGTCCGGAATTAATCAGTCTGCGAATATCAGCAAACTGAGAACCACCGGAATTATAGGAATTGTATGTGCTTGAGCCATAAGCGTTCCCGCCGGTTTGCCCGGACTTGCGCTGTTTTATAACTTGGTCATACGCTTGATTAATTTCCTGCATTTTTTCTTCAGCCAAATCGGAGAGCGGGTTGCCTGCATAGTTGTCAGGATGATATTTTTTGGCAAGTTCACGGTATGCCGCTTTGACTTGCTCATCGCTGGCATTGGGGGACACCCCTAAAATCTTATATGGATCCATCATCTAAGTTCCGTCTCCTTTGGTTTCAAGATTCGTTCTACAGTATCACGTAATCCAAGATGGATAATATTATCCAAAATTGGTTTATAAGTATGCAGTTCAAGCAGTTCATAGGTTTTAATCAGTTCACCGATTGTAAGAAAAAGCGAGCCTTTCGCTTGTTCGCGAATTGCGGCAAGCTGTTCAGGATCCGGTGATGTCAGATGCTCTCTAAGTAAAAACGCATTATAACTGCGGTGCTTGACGTCTTCTTCCAAATCATCCAATGCGTCTGATAAATAAACGTATCGTCCGAGTAGATATCCAAATCGTTCCAAAACCCGCTGTTGACTTTTTTCTTCAGAAAGCAGTCCGCATATTCCGGAAAGAACGAGTGCGGTGGGCTCACACGCTTGGTCGACACTATCGCATTGTTCTTCTTCAATCAAACTCTGCTTTGAGATAGCCTCATAAATAAGCTGAGCCGCGGCGGGATATTGGTCTGCGGCTTTGCGAAATGCATAGCGTGCAAATGGTATACAAAGCGCGGCAAGCGCCTTTTCGCGAAAACCGCCGTCATTATAATTGTCGAGCGCCTTATAATAAAACATCATCATCGCCACGCCCGAAGAAAAATTCAATTCATCGCAGTCTTTCAGGCATGGAATTTTGCGTACAGGATTCAGCAGACATCGACCCGAGCAGAACGGTGCGTCCTGTTCCGGCTGAAGCGCCAAATTAAGCAAGGCTAAAAAGGTAAAATCAAAACTAAGGGTCAAACGCGAAAAAGGCCCGTATTTACGACCTAATTGTTTACAAAGTCCACAATAAACCGCTTTATAGGTCTCGTATTCACAGACACGCATTTGCGGTTTGCAGGGCTTGATATATCCAAACATAATGATCTCCAATGAAATTAATGGTACAAAAGCCAATGATCTTATTTTACACGAAAATTTGGCATATTTGTTTAATAAACTATGAATTTGTCGTGCAGGAATGATGCAAATCATCGCATTTTATGGTATAACGCAAGCTCTGATTCAATAGGGTGCCAAACTTTACAGTGATTATGTGGTTTCGAATGTGAACGCACAATATCCTATGTATAAAAAAAGCCGTCCAAGTGGACGGATTGCGCCGATTGTCTGCCCATAAAAACCGATCAACAGAAAACTCCTGTTAACCATATCGACAGACTAACTAAAAAATTAAGCGATACTTGTCATGATATCAAAAATTTTATGAATCAAATTGGAAAAAGGGTTGCATTCCCAGAATTGTTTTGTTATGATGATTAAATAGATTTAATAGATAAATGCGTTAAAGCGTTGATGGCTTACAGCATAAAAGGAAATGGAGTGAAGAAACCGTGATCTATCAACCGCAAATTGAAATGATGCCTAGAAAAAAACTGGAAGCGCTCCAGCTGCAGCGACTCAAGAGGATTGTACGATATTGCTATGATCATGTGAAATTCTATCACGATCGTTTCGATAAGGCGGGGGTAGATCCGGATAAATTCCGCACACTTTCCGATATCCAGTATATTCCTCCGACAACCAAGGAAGATCTGCGCGACAACTATCCGTTTGGGCTGTTTGCCGTGCCTCAAAAAAAGGTCATACGCATCCATGCATCCTCCGGAACCACTGGAAAACCAACGGTCGTGGGTTATACCAAAAATGATTTGGATATGTGGTCCGAAACTATGGCACGCATCATTGCGGCGGCCGGTGTGACGGATGAAGATATGGCACAGATTTGTTTTGGCTATGGCTTATTTACCGGTGCGCTGGGTCTGCATTATGGATTAGAGCGGATTGGCGCAACGGTGGTGCCGTCCTCCAGCGGAAACAGCGAAAAACAGATTATGCTGATGAAAGATTTCGGAACGACCACCCTGATTGCAACGCCCACCTATGCGTTGTATTTGGGAGAATTGGCAAACGAATTAGGCTACGATCTTTCCGATTTCAAACTTCGGATCGGACTGTTTGGCTCGGAGGGATGTACAACCGAGATGCGGGCGAAAATCGAGAAACGTCTTGGCCTGTTTGCTACTGATAACTATGGAATGTCCGAGCTGATGGGACCGGGCGTTTCCGGCGAATGTGAACATCGGTGCGGATTACATATTGCAGAAGATCATTTTTATGCCGAGATTATTGATCCTGTCACACTGCAGGTAAAAGACGAGGGCGAATCTGGTGAACTGATCGTTACTACAATGACAAAAGAAGCATTTCCACTTCTGCGTTACCGTACGCGGGATTTGACGAGAATCGTCAAAACGCCCTGTGTCTGCGGACGTACAATGGCACGCATGGACAAGATTAGGGGACGCAGTGATGATATGATTAAAATCAAAGGCGTCAATGTGTTTCCGTCCCAAATTGAAAGCGTGTTAATGCCGATTGAGCAGATCAGTCCGCATTATATGCTGTATATCCGTCATGAGGGTTATACGGACACCTTGGAAGTAAAAGTTGAATTGGTGGATGCGTCTCTGCTTGAGCGTTATTCAGATTTGGAACAGCTGACGTGTAACATACATGCAAAACTGCGCACCGTGCTTGGCATTGATGCCAAAGTGACCTTGGTCGAGCCAAAATCGATCAAGCGCTTTTCCGGAAAGGCGAAGCGTGTTGTGGATTTAAGAAATGTTTAATCATGGAATCAAGAAGGAGATAGAGCATGAAACAGTTGATGTTGGGCAATCAAGCGGTTGCCAGAGGCCTGTTCGAGGCGGGATGCAAGGTGGTTTCCAGCTATCCGGGAACCCCTTCCACAGAAATTACGGAATCCGTTAGCACATATGATGAAATTTACGCCGAGTGGGCACCTAACGAAAAAGTTGCTTGTGAAGTTGCATTGGGTGCATCGATTGGCGGAGCACGGTCGTTTTGCGCCATGAAACATGTGGGGTTAAATGTGGCGGCAGATCCGCTTTTTACCGCGTCGTATACCGGTGTTGGAGCGGGACTCATTATCTGTGTAGCGGATGACCAAGGCATGCACAGTTCGCAGAACGAGCAGGATTCCCGCCATTATGCCGTCTCTGCAAAATTGCCGATGCTGGAACCCGCTGATTCGCAGGAATGTGTTGATTTTGTAAAGGCTGCGTATGAACTTTCCGAACAGTACGATACACCGGTACTCCTGCGTACTTGTACCCGAATCGCACATTCTCAAAGCATTGTTGAAACGAGCGAACGGGAAGAACAGCCGATCAAACCGTATATCAAAAATCCTAAAAAATACGTTATGATGCCGGGCAATGCCATTGGACGCCATGTTGTGGTAGAAGAACGGATGCAAAAGCTGGCGGAACTGGCAGAAACAACCGAACTCAACCGCATCGAAATGGGCGATCAATCGATTGGCATTATCACCGCCGGTATCTGTTACCAGTATGTAAAAGAGGCATTTCCGCAGGCAAGCGTGCTAAAACTCGGTATGGTCAATCCGCTGCCGGTGGAATTGATTCGTAAATTTGCATCACAGGTCGATACATTGTATGTGGTGGAAGAACTGGATCCAGTGATTGAAAATCATTGCAAAGTACATGACATTTGGGTGCAAGGAAAGGCTTTGTTTGGCTTGTTGGGTGAATTGTCGCAGAGAAAAGTTGCGCAGGCGCTCGACAGTTCGACACCGGAAACGGTAGAATTCGGTGAGCCGGTTCCGGTACGTCCTCCGGTGCTGTGTCCGGGATGTCCGCATCGAGGCCTATTCTATACGCTGAATAAGCTAGACGTTATGGTGAGCGGTGACATCGGCTGTTACACGCTCGGTGCGTTGCCGCCGCTGAGTGCTGTGGATACAACCATCTGTATGGGTGCATCT
>CALLQM010000119.1 GCA_938014855.1 uncultured Clostridia bacterium
GCTACCGATTTCATCGAAGCGACACAGCCGTGGGTGTCCCGTCCATGCATCGGGTTTGCGCCGGGTGCGAACGGATCGCCGGCTTTTCTGCCGTCGGGAGTCGAACCTGTTTTTTTGCCGTACACAACATTGGATGTAATCGTCAAAATCGACATGGTTGGCTTGGATTCGCGGTAGGTGCGATGTTTTTCGATTTTCTTCATAAAGTGCTTGATGACATTGACTGCAAGCTCGTCCACCTTCGGATCATTGTTTCCAAATTTGGGGAAGTCACCTTCAATTTCAAAATCAACAGCGAGTCCCGCTTCATTTCGAATGGGTTTGACTTTGGCATATTTGATGGCGGACAGACTATCCACTACCACCGAAAGTCCCGCAAGACCGCAGGCAGAGGTACGAATAATGTGCTCATCATGCAGTGCCATTTCGATACGCTCGTAGCAGTATTTGTCATGCATATAATGAATAATATTTAGTGTATTGATGTAAAGCTTGGACAGCCACTCACAGACTGCGTCATAGCGTTCCATGACTTCATCAAAATCAAGATATTCCGAGGTGATGGGGAGCAGTTTCGGCGCAACTTGATCACCGTATTTTTCATCGCGTCCGCCGTTGATGGCATATAGGAGCGCTTTTGCAAGGTTGGCACGAGCACCGAAAAACTGCATCTGCTTACCGATTTTCATAGCGGAAACACAGCATGCAATCCCGTAATCGTCGCCGAATTTTTCACGCATCAGGTCATCGTTTTCATATTGTATGGAGGACGTTTCAATGGAAATTTTCGAGCAGAAACGCTTAAAGTTTTCCGGCAGACGCTGGCTCCATAGGATTGTGAGGTTCGGTTCGGGCGCCGAACCCAGATTCACAAGCGTATGCAGGAAACGGTAAGACATTTTGGTTACCATATGTCTGCCGTCCATGCACATGCCGCCGATTGCTTCGGTCACCCATGTCGGGTCGCCGGAAAACAGCTCATCGTATGCAGGGGTACGCAGAAAACGGATGATACGCAGTTTCATGACGAAATGGTCGACCAGTTCCTGAATTTCCTGTTCGGTGAATCTGCCTTCGGCAAGGTCGCGTTCCGCATAGATATCAAGGAAAGTCGAAATTCTTCCGATGGACATTGCGGCTCCATTTTGTTCTTTTACTGCGGCAAGATAACCGAAATACAGCCACTGAATGGCTTCTTTGGAGTCTTTGGCGGGCTGTGAAAGATCAATTCCGTAGCTTGCCGCCATTTCTTTCAGTTCATTGAGTGCTTTGATCTGCTCGGAAACTTCTTCACGCAGTCGGATCGTAGGGCTGTCCATGATATCGTATACCAAATTCTTTTTGGCGGCTTCTTTTTCGCGGATCAAAAAGTCCACACCGTAAAGTGCAATACGGCGGTAGTCGCCGATGATTCTGCCGCGTCCGTAAGCGTCGGGAAGACCCGTGATTACGCCGGTATGACGAGCTTTTTTCATTTCATCGGTGTAAGCATCAAATACGCCGTCATTGTGCGTTTTGCGGTATTTGAATACGTTGGCGACCTGCGGGTCCATTTCTTTGCCGTAAGCCTTCAGCGAATTGTAAACCAATCGGATGCCACCAAACGGCATGATGGCACGTTTCAGCGGTTCATCAGTTTGCAGACCCACAATCTGTTCCAAATCCTTATTAATATAGCCTGCTTGATGGGACGTAATGGTTGAGATGGTTTTCTCATCAATATCATAAACACCGCCGCGTTCCCGCTCAAGCTTCATCTGCTCGCAGAGCTGTTCCCAAAGCTTGAGAGTTCGTTCAGTAGGCGCAGTGAGAAATTCATCAGTTCCTTCATAAGGAGTATAGTTCCTTACGATAAAATCGCGGACATTTACTTCTGTTTGCCATGTACCTTTTGCAAATTCCATATACCCACATCCCTTTCCATTACACCATTAGTATGGACTATTTTTTACTGATTAATAGGAATAAATTGGTTAGCTAAAGCTAACCTAACCAAGCTCATTATAGTATAAAAAGTACATAAAGTCAATTAATAATTGGATATATTATACGGTGTTTTGCTCTTTTATAGAATTTTTAGACAAATAAAGGAAAAACACGATAAGGTCAAAAATCAGCTTTCAAACATATCATACAATAGCCCCCTTATCCAATCGAATCAACAAAGCATATAACGTGAAAAGAGGGAGGAACCTAGTATGAATTTTTCGCAAATCGTTCAGGCGGCCATATGGGTTCTAACTGCAGTATTTGGCGGGCTTTCGCTTTGGTATCGGCAAAATGCCGCGATACAGAGCAAAGTTTCGGAATTTATTGCAGAGGCTGAAGATCGATATAAGAAGCTAACAAAATCGGGCGGAATCAAATTTGAATGGGTTGCCTATCGAATCTATCAGATGATTCCTTCGGCGATTCGTCCGCTGGTTCCGCGCAGTGTGATAGATTCTATCATACAAAAGACGTTTGATGCAATGCAGGAGTATGCAGTGCAGCAATTGGATCGGATGGCGGATGAAATAACAAAGGAAGTGGATTAGCATGTCTAGTGAATCTTGCACTTTAGAACAAGCGGTAGCGGATTTAAAAGAGGACAGCAAAGAAAATTTGAAAGCGCACAAAGAAATTTTATCAAAAATTGAAACCATAAGCAAGGATAATGCCATTGCAAATGAACGATATCAACAAATTTTAACAGCCGTGAATGAACTAAAAGCAGACGCAAAGGAATTAAAAGAGAAACCTGCAAAAAAATGGGAGCAATTAATGAGTATTGTGCTGCAATGGGCTGTTCTTGGAATTTTGACCGCTGCGGTCGTTTTGAAATAAAATCGGAGCCTGCCAAACGGCGGGCTCTTTTTGTGTGCGGTAAAAGAAAATCTAACCAATTCTTTAATTTATAGATACATTTTTGTAACATCTAAAATTTATACTTTATGATAGGGAACGTAACTGCGCTGTATTACAGCGGTTAGATAGGAGGATAACACAAATGCTTGAGGTGAAACATCTCACAAAATCCTATGGGAATGAGCGAGCCGTAGATGATGTGAACTTTACGGTTGAACGCGGTCAGATCTTAGGATTTTTGGGGCCGAACGGCGCCGGAAAATCGACAACGATGAATATGATCACAGGCTACCTTGCATCGACATCCGGTACGGCGGTGATTGACGGCGTGGATATCTTAAAAGACCCTGTCAAAGCAAAAGCCAAAATCGGCTATCTGCCGGAACGGCCGCCGCTATATCTGGATATGACGGTTCGAGAATATCTAAATTTTATGTATGAACTGAAAACCGTCAAACTCCCAAAAAAAGAGCACATTGCGGAAATTTGTGAACGTGTGCAGATTACCGATGTTTATGAGCGTCTGATCAAAAATCTGTCAAAGGGTTATCGCCAGCGAATCGGCATTGCACAGGCTCTGATTGGCAGCCCCGATCTGCTCATTTTGGACGAGCCGACGGTTGGACTTGACCCGAAACAGATCATTGACATTCGAAGTTTAATCAAAACATTGGGGCAGAAGCAGACGGTCATCCTGTCCTCCCACATTCTGCCGGAAGTGCAGGCGGTGTGTGACCGTGTGATTGTGATTAACAAAGGCAGGCTGGTTGCGGATGATACCCCAGAACACCTTGCGCAGGCGATGAGCTCCGACCATAAGCTGACCGTGCGAATCGAAGGGCCGGAAAAAGAGGTGACCGAACTGCTCAAACGGCTTCCCGGTATGCTGGAAGTGCAGAATTTGGGCGAACGGGAAACCAACGTCTTTGAATACAATCTTGAAACGACCCGTGAAACCGATATTCGGCGGGAATTGTTCCGTCGGCTGGCTGACAAAGACTGGCCTCTGCTGGCGTCACGCTCGTCCGGACTCAGTTTGGAGGATGTTTTCTTAACGCTGACATCCGATTCCATGGATTCGACCGAGGAGCGTTTGGAGAATGAATCGGCCGAAACGGAAGATAACCGCGCAGAAGAAGGAGGAAATACATAATGCTGGCGATTTTTAAGCGGGAGATGAGAACCTATTTTTCCTCTCCAATCGGGTATGTCTATCTGTCTGTTTTCTACTTTTTTGCCGGATTTTATTTTTTTGGTTCAACAGTTCTTGCCAATACAACCGATCTATCCAATGTTTACGCAAGCCTATTTGTGATTTCGCTGTTTTTACTGCCGATTTTGACCATGCGGCTGATGAGTGAAGATCTCAAAAACAAGACCGATCAGGCACTGCTGACGGCGCCAATTCGCTTGTTTTCGCTCGTAATGGGAAAATATTTGGCAGTCATTGCAATGTTTGCAATTGGAATGGCGGTAACGTTGGTGTTTGCTTTGGTCGTGGCGATGTTTTCCGCTCCCAACTGGGCGATGATTGCGGGACATCTAATCGGACTCCTTTTACTGGGTTGTGCATTTGCGTCGATTGGCATGTTTATCTCGTCGCTTACCGAGAATCAGGTGGTCGCCGCGGTAGGTGCTTTCGCCGCAAGCTTTGGACTGATGCTGATGGACGGACTTTCTTCCTTAACACAAAACCAAATCTTAAAAACAATTTTGGATGCGCTTTCTTTTAATGCTCACTATGCAAAATTTACACAGGGAATGCTCAGCTTGGAGGATGTTGTCTTTTTCCTAAGCGTCAGCGCTGTGTTCGTATTTTTGACAATCCGCGTGTTTGAAAAGCGCAGATGGAATTAAGGGGGCAGTGTGAGATGAAGATCAAAGAATGGTTTCAATCCAAGCGGGTCCGCTATGGCGGAATTTCTGCCGCGGTCACTGCGCTGTTTCTTGCGGTGATTGTATTGCTGAATATTGTCGCGTCGGCGCTGACCGATCGATACCCGCTGACAGCAGATTTAACAAAAGACAAAATTTATCAAATATCCGATCAATCGGCTGAGTTTTTAGAACAGTTGGAAAAGCCGGTCACAATGACTGTATTTATGAATGAACAGCAGGCAGACACCGATCAATACCTGCTCCAGTTTAAACGAGTCATTTCGCAGTATGAACAGCATAACAAAAATTTGACGGTAAAGTTTATCGACCTGCTTTCTAACCCTGCATATGCGTCCAATTATGCCGACCTCAACCCAAACTATTACGATATCATTGTGGAGTCGGGCGATCAGGTGCAGAAAGTCAATATCAATGATTTATTTAACTTTGAAAGCAATCCATATACCGGCGAATCGATCATCACTTCGTCCAAGGCCGATCAGGTTCTGACTTCCGCCATCATGGGCGTTACAAGTGATTCGTCGGTCAAAATTGTGCTGTTGACGGGACATGGAG
>CALLQM010000120.1 GCA_938014855.1 uncultured Clostridia bacterium
TTGCATAATCGTGATACGGAGGAAGAGACATGTCCAATATACAAATTCTGATTTCTTGTCATAAGGAATCGGAGCACCCCGACAGTAAAATACTTAGGCCAATCCAAGTCGGGGCGGCAAACGCCAATCGGCGGTTTGCGGGAATGCTCCATGACGATGATGGGGAGAATATTTCTGAAAAAAATCCCATGTATTGTGAACTGACGGCGCAATACTGGGCGTGGAAAAACCTTGATGCCGACTACTATGGCTTTTGCCATTACCGCCGTTATTTTAATTTTGCTCCTATTCAATATCCAGAGGATGAATGGGGTAACATCATCGAGCGCTATATCGATCAGCAGGCGGCACGCAGCTATGGCTTTGATGATGACACTATCCAAAAATTGGTGCAGAAATATGATATCATTACAACGACTCGAAAAGATCTGCGGAAAATCGGCAGCCGTTATCGTTCTGTCATGGATCAATATCGCAAAGCTGCGAAACTGCATAGCAAAGATTTGCAGTGCGTACTGGATATTATTGACGAAAAATATCCGGAATACAGCAGTGCGGCCAAAAAGCACTGCGAAGGACATACCACAAGTTTCTGCAATATGTACATTTTGAAAAAAGAAATCTTTGAAGATTACTGCGCGTGGCTGTTCGACATTTTGGCAGAGTTTGAAAAACGAACCGATATGTCGCGATACAGCCAAGAGGCACTGCGTACACCTGGGCATCTTGGCGAGCGCCTTTTTGGAATCTATTATTTATATTTAATGGAACACAACAAAAACTTAAAAGTAAAAGAACTGCAGTGTGTCTTGTTTGATAACACGGATCCGCTGAAAATGCTGGAGCCGGCGTTTACCGAACGGGAAGTGCCAGTGGTATTTGCGGCAAATGATAACTTTTTACCGATGGCGGCTGCATGCATCCAATCAGTAATCGACCATTCTTCCGAACAGTTTAACTACGATTTGGTGCTTTTGGAGTCCGATGTCACAGCAGAAAACAAACAGCTGCTGCTTGGCATGTTAGAGGGACGCAAAAACTTTTCGCTTCGCTTTTTTAACGCGGAACGTATGCTGCGCGGCTATAAGTTAAAAGCGAACGCGCATATCAGTGTTGAGACTTATTATCGCTTTTTGATACAGGACATCTTGCCAAAGTGCGATAAAGTGCTGTATCTCGACTGTGATATGGTGGTAAAAGCAGATGTTGCGCTGCTTTATGAAACCGATGTGTCTAACGTTTTGCTGGCGGCAGCGCGTGACCCAGACTTTTTGGGGCAAATCAACGGTGCAAACCCGTCCACGCTGGAATACTGCAAAGAAACACTCAAATTAAAAGATCCCTATCAGTATTTTCAGGCGGGCGTTTTGCTGTTCAATACTGACGCAATGCGCAAAGCACACACGCTGAGCGAGTGGCTCACGTTTGCAACTCACAAATATAAATACAATGATCAGGACGTGCTCAACCTTTATTGTGAGGGACGGGTAAAATATTTGGACATGTCTTGGAATATGCTGACCGACTGCGACCATTACCGCGTCAACAATGTCATTGTATATGCGCCGGAAGAAATTTTGAGAGAATACAAAAAAGCCCGTGCAAACCCGAAAATCATCCATTTTGCGGGCTTTATGAAGCCGTGGCATCGCCCCGATGAAGACTTTGCACACGAATTTTGGCGTTATGCAAGAAAGACACCGTTTTATGAGCTTCTTCTGTTCCGCATGGGTGAGGGGAGCGCGTGGCATGTTGCCAACGGTTTGGATCGAACTCACACAATTGGGGGCAGACTGCGCGGCCTGTTTGGATTGCCGCGAAAAATTGTCGATCACTTTTTCCCCAAGGGCAGTGTTGGCAGAGAGAAATTAAAAAAGGTTTATCACTTATTTGTAAAAGGCGATCAGTAAGTGATTTTGTGGATACGAAAAACAGGAGGTGCAGTATGCAATACGATAGTATTGTAGTGGGAGCCGGATTTTCCGGCGCCGTAGCCGCCAGGGAATTGTCTGAAGCGGGAAAAAGCGTTTTAGTCATTGAGAAACGCGCTCAAATCGGCGGGAATATGTACGATTCTGAGGACAGCAACGGCGTGCTGGTTCATTGGTATGGACCCCATATTTTTCATACAAGTTCCAAAGACGTGTTTGACTACCTCAAGCGCTTTTCCAATTGGCAGCCGTACGAGCATAGAGTACTGGGACGCATCGACGGCAAACATGTTCCAATCCCATTTAATTTCCGTTCGCTGGATTTGCTGTTCCCTGCCGAACAGGCAGAGTTAATCAAAAACAAGCTCACAGAACAGTTTCCGAATCAGCAAAAAGTTTCCGTCCTGGATTTAATGAATGCCAAGGACGAGACCGTAAAGAAATTCGGGGAGTTCGTTTTTGAAAAGGTATTTCTGCATTACACCGCGAAACAATGGGGAACACCGCCGGAACAGGTCGACCGTTCGGTTATCAATCGTGTGCCGGTTGTACTGGGATATGATGATCGTTATTTTCAGGATACCTATCAATTTATGCCTGCAAACGGCTTTACACCGATTTTCGAATCCCTGCTGGATCATCCTGCCATTACCGTGCGCTTAAACTGTGAAGCCGGAACGGTGCTGACATTGGATCAAACGCAGGGAAAAATCTATTTTGAACAAGCGGAATTTAAAGGTCCGGTGGTGTTTACGGGCGCAATTGACCAGTTTTTCGGATATGCTTACGGGCAGCTTCCGTACCGTTCTTTAAATTTGGTGTTTGAGCAGAAACCGGTGACGGATTTTCAGCCTGCGGCGGTGGTCAACTACCCAAATGAAGAATCGTTTACACGTATTACAGAATTTAAAAAATTAGGCGGCAGACAGGTGGAAGGTTCCACAACAATTTTAAAAGAATACCCAATGCCATATGACCCGACGGCTGAAAAAGGCAATATTCCGTATTATGTCATTTCCAGTCCGGAAAATCTCAGCCGATATCAGCAGTATGCTGAGTTGGCAGATACATTCCCCAACCTGCATTTATGCGGCCGTTTGGCGGAATACAAGTATTACAATATGGATGCCGCGATTTTGCAGGCACTCCGCGTTTCCAAAAAGATTCTATCCGACTAACTTGCAGTCAAGCAGAAAGACCCGGCAGCGCAAGCTGCCGGGCCCTTTATCGTTCTTTTTATTCTACGGTTACGGCTTTTGCAAGATTGCGCGGCTTATCGCCATCGCAGCCGCGCAGAACCGCCGTATGATAAGCCAACAGCTGAAGTACGATGATTCCCACAATTGGCATAAATAAGTCATCAAGAGCGGGCAGGGTGATGCATTTGCTGTAAACATCCGCATCCACATCAAATCCTTCTTTGCAAATCAGCAGAATATCAGCGCCTCGGCTGTGTACTTCTTTGATGTTGCTTACCATTTTTGGGAGCAGGAGGGACTGTGTAGAAACGGCGACAACCGGAACACCATCGGTGATGAGAGAAATCGTACCGTGTTTGAGTTCACCGGCGGCATATGCCTCACAATGGATATAGCTGATTTCTTTCAGCTTCAGCGAACCTTCCATAGAAAGTGCATAGTCCAGCCCGCGGCCAAGGAAGAATAAATCTTTGAGTGTTTTGTAGCGCTGG
>CALLQM010000121.1 GCA_938014855.1 uncultured Clostridia bacterium
GTTGGCAAACGCTAACGCAGGGTGATTGAGTTGTCTAAAATGAGAGAATTTGCGGTTGTCTATCTAATCGGTGCAATTGGCTATAGTTTAATAGAGATACTTTGGCGCGGCTATACACATTGGACTATGAGTGTAACAGGAGGAGCAGCATTTTTACTACTTTATCTAATAGACCAGAACATGCAGGAAAAAGCTTTGATTCTGCGGGCTATAGCAGGTGCTATCATTATCACATTTGTGGAATTAATTGCGGGCTGTATTATTAATTTAGTATTTCATTTAGATGTATGGGATTACTCAAACCATGCAGGCAACATACTCGGCCAAATATGTCCGATGTATTGTGTTCTTTGGTTCTTTTTGTGCATTTCTGTAATGCCGTTAGGAAGATGGATTCGACTGATTATAAGATAATAAAAGTGCCCGTCGTATGACGGGCACTTTTTTAATTGATAAAACGAGCCAAAAATTCGCGGGTACGGTCATGTTTAGGATTTGAAAAGAACTCTTCCGGAACGCCTTCTTCAAGAATGATGCCTTTATCCATAAAGACGACTCGAGAAGAAACATCGCGCGCAAATCCCATTTCGTGAGTAACAACAATCATGGTTAGTCCCGTATCGGCTAATTCTTTCATAACCGTCAAAACCCCGCCTACCATTTCTGGGTCTAGGGCAGATGTCGGCTCATCAAACAGCAAAATCTCCGGATCCATGCAAAGAGCGCGGGCAATGGCTACACGCTGCCGCTGACCTCCGGAAAGCTGGGCAGGGGAGGCGTTCATGAAATTTTCCATGCCAACCCGCTTGAGCAGCTCGATGGCACGTGCACGGCTTTCCTCTTTGGAACGTTTTAAAACCGTCATTTGTCCAGCCATGCAATTCTTTAATACGTTCATGTTATTAAACAAGTTAAAGGACTGAAATACCATTCCGACACGTGCTCGATGTTTGTTTACGTCGATATCACCTTTTAGAATATCTTTGTCATGAATACGAATTTCACCGGCATCGGGTATTTCCAATAAGTTAATACAGCGAAGCAGTGTGGATTTACCACTTCCTGAAGAACCAATAACGGTTATTACATCACCTTTATCAATATTAAATTGAATGTTATTTAGCACTTCGAGATTTCCAAAATGCTTTTTTAAATTCTTTATTTCAACCAAGTGACTCATCTTCAGACCTCCCTGCATCACGATGATTCTTATTTTCGGTTTCCTGCGTGATTCGAGCTTCAGGTACCGTCTGCGAAGTCGGATAGCTGGATGGTGTTTGGTGCATTTTTATTTCGATAGCACGCAAAATACGTGTTGTAGTAAAGGTCAAAACCAAATAAATCAATGCAGTTACAAAAAAGGTATCCGTATACTTAAAGATACTGCCGGCTATCTTATTACTTTGGAAAAATAATTCTGTAACAGAAATAGCATTTAGCACAGAGGAATCCTTTATATTTACTACAAATTCATTTCCAATAGCAGGGAACGCATTTTTAATTCCTTGAGGAAGAACCACATGGAACATAGTTTGTGCAGAAGTCATGCCAATGCTGCGAGCTGCTTCGGTTTGACCGATATCAACAGATTGCAGACCGGAGCGCAGAATTTCTGCCATATATGCACCTGTATTGATGGAAATAATGCAGATACCGGCTGGGATAGGATCCCAGTTGAAAATTGGTTTGAGACCATAATAAAGGAACACCGCTTGAACCATCATTGGAGTACCGCGAAAAAATTCAATGTAAATGCTTGAAAGAATATAAACGATACGTTTTAAAGTTTTATTTAGAATACTTTCACGAGATTCCGTTTTGGATGCAATCGATCGCGCACTGCCTACAAACAAACCAATTATCAATCCTACAATTGTTCCAGTTAAAGAAATAAGAAGGGTGGTTTGGATACCGGACCAAAACATCGGCCAGTATTTGCCAATAATTGAAATTGCGTTCGCAATCATAATGAAACAATCCTATCTTTTTAATTATTCCTGTGCTGGCTGGCGCGAAGTGGCATCAATCATCCATTGCTGGCGAGTCTCTTCATCAACCGTATCAATGGCACCCTGAACTGCTTCAAGCAGAGCGGTATTTCCTTTTTTAACTGCAATAGAAACAGAAGTATCAGCCTCAAATCCCTTACCGGATTCAAATGTAATATATTTTAGATCCGGATTGGTAGCAGTGACTCCAGCGGCTACCGGAAGTTCTGCGGTGATTGCATCGACTTCTTTATTCTGAAGTGCGACAACCATGAGCGGATAGGTAGCAAGCGGTGTGGCATGCTCAACACCATCGATTTGTTCAATTACATCATCATAAAGCGTATTGATCTGTCCAAGAACCTTTTTATCGCTAAGCTCTTGAATATCCGTAATATCAGCGACATCGCTGTCTGCACGAACGATCACAACCATTTGGCTTTGATAATAGGGAGAGGTAAAGTCGACGTTTTCTGCGCGTTCTGGCGTAGCCGTCATACCAGCAATAATTGCATCAATTGCATCATTGTTAACAGCTGGTTCAAGCCCTTCCCAAGCAGTCGGCTTGATAACGAGTTCGAGGCCAAGCTCGTCCGCAATGTGTTTAGCCATTACAACGTCATATCCATCCGCATAGGAGGAACCGCCAACATC
>CALLQM010000122.1 GCA_938014855.1 uncultured Clostridia bacterium
CAAATAATTTGCGGCTTCCGACATATTGGCAACCAATGCACTCAGTTGTTCTATTAGTCCAGGGGTTTCTTCGTTGCCATCTAACAGCGTAACGCTTTCACCCAGCGCCTGCGTGATGCTTAATGAGTTCTTAACTACTCGACGCTGTGCCTTTAATTCGTCTTCCTCATCCGGCTGTAAATCGGCTTCTTCAATTTCATTGATTTGATAGTTTAAAAGATCAATTTTGTGTGCTTTTTCTGCTTCGTCTGTTTGAATTGCATCGAGTTCTCGATGAACATCCAAATAGGTTTGATAAGCATTATAACATTGCTCCACCAAATCTTCTAAATCACCAAAACTATCAATAAACGCCATGTGTTTCTGCGGCAATAAAAGTTTTTGATTATCATGTTGTCCGTGAATATTAAGTAAATATTCTGCAACGGATTTTATAATGGAAACAGTAGCAGGCCGTCCATTAATTTTACAGCTAGATTTACCATCTGCAGAAATTTCTCGATAGATTAATACCGCATCATCGTCGGATGGATATCCAGCATCCACCAGTGCGTTTTGCGTCACCATAGAAATATCGGTAAAGAGTGCTGTAATAACTGCGCGGTTTTCACCAGTACGAATTAGATCCTTTGATGTGCGTTCTCCAAGCACAGCATTAATCGCACTGATTAGGATTGTCTTTCCGGCACCTGTTTCTCCTGTAAAAACATTCAGCCCTTGTTCAAATTCTATGGTAGCCTCGCTAATGACAGCAACATTGTTAATATAAAGCTGCGAAAGCATCCTATCCCCCCACAATTCAAAGGAAATCAGAGACCAATTAGTGATCGACTGCAAGCATTTTTCTAAGTTGTGTTACCAGTTCTCGTGCCGCATGTTCATCGCGCATCACCGTAAAAATAGTGTCATCACCAGCCAAAGTTCCAACTGCACCGCTCCAATGCAAGGTGTCCATAGCCGCACAGGTAGCGTTTGCCATTCCGGTATAACACTTTATGACAACCATATTACCAGCTGAATCAATTTCTTTAACGGCTTCGGAAAAAATCAACATAAATTTGCTAGACATTTCATTTTTTGCTGGTGCTGTATGAGTTGTATAATGATATTTTCCATCGGAATTTAACGTTTTGACAAGACGTAATTCTTTTATATCGCGAGATATCGTTGCCTGTGTTACAGGATATCCACTTTTGCTCAGTAAATTGAGCAGTTCATCTTGTGTTTCAATTCCATTGGAATTGATTAGTTCCAAAATTTTTGCATGGCGTCTAGCTTTCATACACTCATCCCCTTGATTTCAGTTTTCTGCTTAGAATACTGTTAAAGTTCTTTTCCGGGAAACTGATAAAACGTACGCATTTATCTGATTTTCGGATGTGAACAGATTTTCGCTTATCCAATGTTACAATGCGATCTCCATCAATACTTACAACAACATGATCCGAATTATTAATAAATCGACTGCGGACTTGCAATTGCATATCAGCCGGAAGCAACACTGTACGATCAAATAAGGAATGGGGACAAATAGGAGTTAAGATAATTGTATTGATTTCAGGATTAACAATTGGTCCCCCTGCTGATAAAGAATATGCTGTAGATCCAATTGGTGTTGCAAAAATCAAGCCATCTGCACGATAACTTGCCATCGATTTCCCGTCTACTGCAATATCAAGATCCACCAGACGTGAGAGCTCGCCTTTGCTGATCACCACATCATTGATGGCATATCGAACGGTTTCGTCCCCATCAATTAAAACTTGTAGAATCATACATTGTTTAATGAAATAGTCCCCAGAAGATAGCCGAGACAATCGTTCAATTTCATCCGCTTCCACCTGTGCTAAAAAACCTAGTCTGCCAGTGTTAATACCAATCAATGGTTTATCATATCGTACAGCGTGTTTTGCACTATGCAAAATGGTACCGTCCCCGCCCACAGTTACGACAAAATCACAAATCTGAATCAGTTGTTCAAACACGCCATATTGGACACCTACAAACATGCCGGAAAATCGTTCATCCATAACAGGCAGGCAACCACTTTGTTGTAACGTCGATATAATTTGCTTCATCAATTCAGCAGTATTTGGTTTTGTTAAATTAGGTATGATCAATACGGTTTTTTTTGCCATGAAAATGGTACACCACCCAAGTTTTTAATCAAGATCGTCATGTGACTGATTTACCAAGGCTACTATTTGATCGTGAGTAACCGTATCTTGCATACCCCGGCACAGATACATCAAATATTCAATATTGCCTTCTGGTCCTTTAACCGGTGAAAAATCTATTCCACAAACAGCTAATTGATTTGTACGTGCATATGAAACTGCATTTTCTAAAACTTCCATATGTGTAGAGCGTTCCCGAACGACACCTTTTTTTCCTACTTTTTCTCTGCCCGCTTCAAACTGCGGTTTAACCAAACAAACAGCTTGCCCATTATCTTTTAGCAAAGAAGCGGCTACCGGTAAAACCAATTTAAGAGAAATAAACGATACATCCACACTAATGAAATCCAAACGATCTTCAATTTGCTGTGGTGTGACTTTACGAATATTTGTGCGCTCCATATTTATCACTCTGGGATCATTGCGCAAATTCCATGCAAGCTGACCATAGCCAACATCGACTGCATAAACTTTCACAGCCCCATTTTGGAGCATGCAATCTGTAAATCCACCGGTAGAAGCACCGATATCCATGCAAATTTTACCTTGAAGTAAAATTGGAAAAACCTGCATCGCTTTTTCAAGTTTCAGCCCGCCTCGGCTGACATATTTTAATGTTTCTCCGCGAACTTCCACATTAGCTTTTACATCAACATCCATACCTGGCTTGTCCGCTTTTTGGTTATTTACATAAACCTTTCCTTCCATGATGATCGCCTTTGCTTTTTCACGGCTTGGCATCAATCCTTTTTGAACCAATAAAACATCTAATCGTTCTTTCACACTATCCTCCGTCTTAAATCAGTCATAACGAGCAAGAATATAAGATGCCAACGACTCGGCATCCAACTTACAGTACTTAAGGGCTCGATTAATCTCCATTTGTGGAACAAACGGATTTCGAATTCCATGTATAGTCATTTTTCCACGATATCGTTTTGCCGACAAGGCCGCTAAAAAATGTTCCCCTATCCCACCGTGTTCAACGCCTTCTTCCACAAACAAGATCGTTCGATATTTTTTTGCGAGCATGATACATTCCCTAGGTATTGGCCAAATTCGATTTAACTTAAGCAAATCGACCTTTTTACCCTTTTCCAACAACAGTTTCGCCGCCGCTTCTGTCTGAGCAAATTCTCTGCCATAAGTGATCAACAGCAGACGGCCTCCATTTTTGTAATGGAAATAGTCACCGGTAGAATAATTAAGCCATTCCCCAATTCTAATTTGTGCACCACGTGGATAACGTATCGCAGCCAAGCCTTTTTCTTTATAAAAAGCGCGATCCATTGAAAAATATAAATCTTGATAGGTAGCAGGTGAATAAATAGCTGTACGCGGAAGCTGGGACAGAAATGCGGCATCAAAAAGTCCTTGGTGTGTTTCTCCATCATCGCCAACAATTCCTGCTCGATCAACCGCCAAAACGATATGACGAGGTTCAATCGATGCATCATGAATAAGCTGATCATAACCTCGCTGCAAAAAAGTAGAATAAACT
>CALLQM010000123.1 GCA_938014855.1 uncultured Clostridia bacterium
TGGAACGAATCTATCAGCTGAATTTATATCAGCCAATTTAGATGTATTGGACCCATCCTGCCTCTCCCGCAAAAGAGCCTCCGGCAAAACAAAAAGCAATGCTGGAAGAAGCCTGCAAAGAGGCTGAAAAAACGATTGAATCTACCGAACAAGAAATCTTAAGTTTGGCCGGAATGCGCAACGCACTTCGCTTTATGGCAGATTATTTTGCCACGCGTGCGGAAAAGTATGAGGCAATCGGTCAACTGGCACAGTCACGCTGTACGTTCCTGCTCACCGGATACATTCCACAAAAGGACTGCGGTGCGCTTGAAGCGGAACTGAGCGGAAAATTTGATATTTCCATTGAATTTGAAGACACGTCGGCTGACGACGAAGTCCCTACCCTATTACAAAATAATTCCATGGCGCAGACCGTCGAAGGAATTGTAGAATCTTACAGTCTTCCCGGCAAAGGGGAAATTGATCCCACTCCGATTATGGCTGTGTTCTACTATTTCATGTTTGGTTTGATGCTTTCAGACTTTGCATACGGTGCTGTATTGGCACTTGCAACCGGTCTTATTGTCGCTAAGTTCAAAAACATGGACAAAGACCTGCGCAACACCATGCGGATGTTCTGTTATTGCGGTATTTCTACCGCATTTTGGGGCATTGTGTTCAGCAGTTATTTCGGCGATGTTGTCACCGTTGTATCTAGTACATTTTTTGGACGCGAAATCACTATCCCACCGCTGTGGTTTACTCCATTAGAAGACCCCATGCGGATGCTGGTCTTCTGTATGGCCGTCGGTGTTATCCATCTATTTGTTGGTTTGGGCATCCAGCTTTATCAGCATCTCAGAGCAAAACGCTACATGGATGCGTTTGCAAAAGTAATTTTCTGGTATATGCTGGTAGGCGGAGCCATTGTTTATGGTCTTTCCACCGAAATGATCATCAGCATCCTACAGCTGAAGTTCATTCTTCCCGCATCCGTTGGCTCTATTTTCGGATGGATTGCAGCGATCGGCGCGGTTGGCATTGTGCTTACAAACGGCGATTCAAAAAATCCGCTTGTTCGGTTTGCACAAGGTTTATATGAGCTTTATAACGTGACCGGCTATCTAGGCGATATTCTTTCGTATTCCCGTCTGCTTGCTTTGGGACTTGCAACCGGTGTTATCGGTTCGGTCATCAATCAGATGGGCGCAATGGCCGGCGGCGGCATCATCGGCGCTTTGTTGTTTATACTCGTGTTCCTGTTCGGACACTGCTTAAATCTTGGCATTAACCTGCTGGGCGCTTATGTACACTGTAACCGTCTGCAATATGTCGAATTTTTCAGTAAGTTTTATGAGGGCGGCGGACATAAATTCCAACCGTTCACAACACATACTAAATATTACAAATTCAAGGAGGACATCTCAAATGGCTAATCTTATGGCTAACCTCGGACTTTCATTTGCTATTCTTGGAGCGGCTCTTGCCGCGTGTCTTGCAGGAGCTGGCTCTGCAATCGGTGTTGGTATTGCAGGTCAGGCCGCTGCAGGTGTTGTAACAGAAGACCCGAATAAATTCTCTAAGGTACTCGTTCTTCAGCTGCTCCCCGGTACACAGGGCATTTACGGACTTCTGATCGCGTTCATCTGCCTGTCGCAGGTCGGCGTTATCGGTCAGCCGCAGGAAATCAGCCTGGCAAAAGGCATCATGTATTTCTGCGCATGCCTGCCTATGGCAATCGCAGGTCTTGTTTCTGCAAAATTCCAGGGTCAGGCTTCGGTTGCTTCCATCGGCATGGTTGCAAAGAAACCGGAACAGTTCGGTAAAGCAATGATCTTCCCGGCAATGGTTGAAACCTACGCAATCCTTGCTCTGCTTATTTCCCTGCTTGCCATTATGGGTGTCAGCAATATCAATATCTAATCGGCGGCGCGTTCCGTACTG
>CALLQM010000124.1 GCA_938014855.1 uncultured Clostridia bacterium
GTAACCTTTCCGCAAGGCGCTGTTCCAAAACTGCTCATAACCCGGCAGATCAACCTGCGCCTGCTCCGGCTGCATTTTGGTTTCCTGTACGCTGATGATATCTGCATCGAGTGCCGCAAAAGACTCCAGCATTCCTTTTTTTAAACAGGCCCTCAGACCGTTTACATTCCATGAAACAAGTTTCATCCAATCATCCTTTACCGATTTGCTTGTTTCAGAATAGCATAGCTTTGCAAAAAAAACAATCACATTAAAACAAAAAGGCGCGGGAGACTTCCCTGCGCCTATTTCCGATAATAGGAACTTAATATTCCGAGTTGTTCCCGATATTTTGATACGGTTCGCCGTGAGAGTCGAAACCCTTCCGCCAAAAGCACTTTTGACAGTTTTTGATCGCTCAGCGGGTGAACGGGATCTTCTGATTCGATTAGTTGAGCAATGCGCCGCTTTGCATCCGATACGCTCGGAGCGTTTGCACTTGCGGACTGTTCAGCGGCTCCCACAAAGAAATGGCGAAGTGGATATACGCCATGGGCGCACTGCAAATATTTATCCCGAACGGCACGGCTGACGGTGGATTCGTGGATTTCAAGCATATCCGCAATATCTTTCATACGCAATACGCTTAAATATTGTGCCCCGTAATGGAAAAAGCGTTCCTGCCTGCGCACAATTGCTTTTACGACACTGAGCAGAGTGCGGTTGCGGTTTTCAATGCAAGTTTGGATCCACTCAATTTGCCGCACTTTGTTTCCTATGTAATGGGTGACTTCCGAATCGCAGCTTTGTCTTGCCATTTGCAGATAATGCCGGCTGATCCGAATTTGCGGATAACTGAATTCACACAGCATGACATTATATTGGTTTTGGAAATTGGTGACCACGATGTCCGGCGTAATATAGCGGGGGAATTCCATGCGGCCGTACAGAGCACCGGGTTTCGGATTCAATTGCCGAATACGGTAAACGGCTTGTTCGATGTCGTGTTGGGATTCGTTTAGCTTTTTTGCAAGGACTGCAAGACGGTTTTTTGCAATATCTTTTAAGTGGCCGATTACCAGCCTGCGTGCAAGCAGATCATCCGGCGCAAGCTGCAAAAGCAGGCATTCGCACAAATCCGATGCACCCACACCGACCGGATCCAGCCCCTGTACAATCTCAAGTGCTTTTTGGATATGATCTCTTGGGTATTCGTTGGATGAAAGCAACCGTTCTTTTGTGGTGGAAAGATAACCGTTTTCGTCCAAAAAACCAATCACATAATGAACAGCAGGGCGCAGTTCATCCGATAGATCGGAATAAGCAATCTGTCGGAGCAGATGATCGACCAGCGATTCATCGTCCGATGCCGCCGCCTTTTCAACGGTTATGCTGTTGTCTTCGTCATAGTAACCCACGTTTTCTTTTTCGCGAACGGTTTGTTGTTCCAACCATTCCATTTTTTTTAGAGCCAGCTCATCCTTATCTTCTTTTTCGGGAGGCGGCTCCATTTCCATTACCGGATTTTCAAGCATAACTTCTTTCAGATAGTCGACCAACTGGGTGCCGTCCATCTGTAAAATCTGAATCGACTGCTCCATTTTTGGGGAAAGCTGTAAATTTTGTGTTACGTTTAAGGACAGCTCCATCTGCTCACCTCCCTTATGAAATTTGTATTTATTATATCAAAAAAAGCAAAAATTTACAATTGTTTCGTGGATTTTATAAGATATTGTCGGATTTTGTCATTTAAAAGACTGTTTGTGCAGAAAGGTTCTGCTTTGTAAGATGGTTTCTGTTATAATAGTATTCAGAAAATGCGGGCTAGTTGCTTAATTGCACAAAAAACAACTTGACCGACGTTAAAGGGGGTAGCAAAATGCGTATTTTGCACACGTCTGACTGGCATCTTGGTCTGACACTGCATAACGTTTCGTTGCTGGACGAGCAGAGACAAATGCTGACCCAGCTTTTAAAAATAATTGAAACAGAACGAGTTGATGCGGTCGTTTTAGCCGGCGATGTATTCGACCATGCGGTTGCCAATTCCGAAACAATTGGGCTATATAATGATGTAATGACCGGACTTTGCCAAAAAGCACGGGTTCCGGTTTTGATTTGTGCGGGAAACCATGACGGCGCGGCACGGCTTGCCTCCTGCGCTTCGCTGCTCAAAGAAGCCGGACTGTTTGTCGCCGGCAGGCTGACGGCGGATATTCAGCCGATTGAGATTGGAGATGCCGCCTTTTTTTTACTGCCATATTTTAATATTGATGAGGTGCGGGCGCTTTATCCGCAGGCATCGGTCAAATGCTATGATGACGCAATGGCGGCTGTAACGGCTGATCTGCGCGGCCGATTGGTTTCGGGTAAGCGGAACATTTTGGTTTCCCACTGTTTTGCGGCAGGCGCCGAGCTTTCCGAAAGTGACCGAGCGGCCGCTGTCGGAGGGAGCAATCAGGTGGGCTGTCATGTATTTGAGGGGTTTGATTATGTGGCGCTTGGGCATCTTCACCGTGCGCAGAATCCGGCGGAACATGTGCGTTACAGCGGAACACCGCTGTGTTATTCGTTTTCCGAAGCAGGACAGCAAAAGTCGTTTACCCTGCTGGATACAGCCGATTTATCGGTGCGGGAAATCCCGATTGAAACAACGAGGAGTCTGCGAATTATAAAAGGAGAATTTGAGCAGATTATTGAGCAGGCGCCGTGGGATTCACGCAAAGAAGATTATCTCAAAATTGAGCTGACGGATTGCTTTGCCGGATTGGAACGGCTGGAACTTCTCCGCCAGTATTACCCGAATCTATTACTGCTGACCGGAAAAACTTCTGACGGACAGGATGCAGGCGGGCTTACGGTGGACGAACTGACTTCTCTTCTGCCCCGCGATTTGGTTTGTCGGTTTTATTCCGAAATGACCGGAGAACAACCGGACGAGGAATTGCTGAATTGGTTTGAGCAAGCGGCAAACGAAGTGCAGGAGGTGGACTTGCAATGATTCCGATTTCATTACGTTTTGCGGCATTTGGCCCTTATGTAGAAGAACAGAAGGTGGATTTTACCAACTTTTTGACATCCGGATTGGTGTTAATCCATGGCGAAACGGGTTCCGGTAAGACCGTTTTGCTTGATGCAATCACGTTCGCGCTTTACGGACAAAGCAGCGGCGGCTCCCGCGGCGATTTTGTTTCGATGCGCTGTTTGGCGGCTCCGGCGACAGCCAAAACATTTGTGGAGTACATATTTGAAGTGCGCGGAAAACGGTACCGGTTCACTCGAGATCTGCGCGTTCGGAAAAAGCGAAACGGAACGATTGAATATTTACCCGAACAGAATGTGGCGTTTTTAGATGAACAAGGGGTATGGATTCCATTTTTTGAAAATCCAAAATTAAAAGATTTGGAGCAGAAAGCACAGGAACTGATTGGGCTGAATCAGGAACAGTTCTGTCAGGTCATGATTCTGCCGCAGGGAAAGTTTGAACGGCTTTTGGTGGCGAAATCTGAGGAAAAAGAAGCGGTTTTGGTTACATTGTTTCATGCTCAGCACTGGCAGGAAATTGCAAATCGCCTGTGTGTGCGTGCAAATGAAATGCGTCAGAAACTGGATGCCTGCAAAACCGAAATCAAAGCGGTTCTGGAAGGGTTCGGCTGTACCGAATTGGAGCAGTTGGAAGAATTGGAGAAGGAAGCAGTCGAACAGCTGGCCGCCAAAACCAAGGAATGCAGGGAACTGGGCGAAACGCTGGAACTTCAGCGAAAACTGCTCAACAGCGAAAGCAAGCTTGCCGAGCTGTTTCAAAAGCGGGATGCCCTTCAAAAAACGCTGGCGGATTACGAGCGGCGCTCGGATGAAATGGCAAAAAAGGCGAACATGGCGGAACGTGCAAAACGAGCCGCAGCAATCATGCCGCATCAGGAACGCGCCGAAACCCTGCAGACGTTTTGCACACAGCGAACGGACGCCAGAAAAGCGGGGGAATCTGCGCTGAAAAACGCGCAGGAAACTTTGGACAGAACCAAACAAGAACGGCAGACGATTCTTTCCGACGAGCCAAAGCAGGAAACCAAAAAAGCACAGCTTGCACGGTTGACCATGCTTTTGGAAAGTTACCGCCTTTTGGACAGCGCAAAGCAGGACAAAGAAAAAGCGGAATCCGTATGGCAAAAAGTGCAAAGCACCGCCAAAGAGATACAGGAGCGGTTCCAAAAGCAGACTGCATTGCATGATTCGCTTGTTCAGCAACGCAATCGAATTTTTGAAACCTATACCGCAAAACTGCCCGCTCTGCAAAAACAGATGGATCAGATGACGCGTGCAAAAACCAATACCGAAAAACAACAGAGTCTGCGGCAGGCAATCGAGAAATCAGAGCGGCAATGCAGAGAGCTGGACAGCATGGCAGAGCGCCTGCAGGCGGACTTGGAAAAGGCAAAACAAAAGCAGGAACGCTTGCAGAATCAATGGCTTGCAAATGCGGCAAACGCGCTTGCCCAACAGCTGGAGGATGGGAAACCATGTCCGGTTTGCGGTAGTGTCCATCATACCGTTATGCGCAAACAAGAGGAACACATGGTCACGCAGACCGACTTGGACAACGCGGCAAAAGCGACGGAACAAGCACGGCAGGAGTTTGCGGACTGCTGGCAGAAAAAAGCGAAAGCGTCGGCGGAATGCTCCGCTCTGCAAAACGAAATTACGGCGCTTTCAGAACAGGTTAACGAGATGCCGCCTTATGATGTTCAGCAGTTTGACGCTCTTGTGCAGACACTCAAAACCGCGCAGAAAGAGGATGCACGCAGGGGACAGCTGACCCAGAAGATTCAGCAGACGGAGCAGCTTTTAGAACTGCTCAAAAAGCAGGCAGAATCATCCGCGGAAAAACTGGCGGATTGTTCGGCGCAGAAAGAACGAACGGCTGCCCGTTACCAAACGCTTGTCGATCAGCGCGATGCAGAAATCCCGAACAGCGTGGTTTTGAATACGCGCATCGAGACGCTGAAAAAAGAAATTGCCGCATTTGAACAAACGAAGAAAACCGTACAGGAACAAGCGGAAAAAGCCGCATTAGCGGCAGAATCGGCTAAAACAGCCCTCAAACACCTCAAAGAGGAAGAAGCCAAAGCGGAGGAGCAGTTTGAGAAACAGAAAGCTGTACGCGATCGGTTGTTGCTTGAATATGGATTTGAACATGCGCAGGAATTAAAAGAATCTGCACTTAGCGAAAAGCAGTTGAATGCATTGGAGCGTGAATTGGCCGATTTCAGCGCGCAAAAAGCGGCGGCGGCCGAACAGCTTGCCGGGTTAAACGATCAGCTTGCAGGCGAGCAGATGCCGGATGTAAAACAAAGACAAGCACAGATTGAACAGCTGGAAAAAACAAAGACGGAAACCGATGCACAGTGGGGTGCGCTGAATCAAGAAGCGGCTCGACGTAAAAAGAGTGTAAAAGAACTGACCAAGAAAAAAGAAAAACTGGATCAACAGCGGATTGTATACGACCGTTTGAGCGGGTTTGGAAAGTTACTGCGTGGGGACAATGGTGTCAGTCTGCGGCGGTATGTATTGGGCATCATGCTTTCTTCCGTGACCGCTCAGGCAAACCGCTTGCTCAAAAACGTCCACGGCGGGAGGTATCAGCTGTATCGTTCCTCGGAAGGAACTGGGCGTGCCCGCAAGGTAGGGCTTGACCTGGAAGTGCTGGATGGAAATGCAGGGAAGCGGCGCAGTGTATCCAGCCTGTCCGGCGGAGAAAAATTTTTGGTTTCGTTATCTCTTGCGCTGGGGCTGTCGGCTGTTGTGCAGGCGCAGTCGGGAGGAATACGTATGGATGTGATGTTCATTGATGAAGGGTTTGGAACCTTGGACCCGCAGTCGATCAACGATGCGCTGGAAGTGCTTGCATCTGTAAAGGGCTCCCGCCGTCTGGTCGGCATCATCTCGCATGTACAGGCGCTTCGAGAAAGCATCACAACATCGATTGAAGTGGTTAAAAACCGAGAGGGCAGTCGTTTAAAATTTCATATGTAATTAAAAGAGGAACGAGATCGTTCCTCTTTTTTAATAAAGAATGATCATTTAGGATTGACCAAGATATCTCACAGGAATATAATAGGAGCCATTACCGAAAAAAGAGGATGTTTATGAAAGTATTATTAGAAATTAGCGTTATTTTTGTCATCTGCCTTGTGGGACAGGGAATTGCGGGACTTTTGCCTTTTCCGTTTCCGGCCAGTGTTTTAGCAATGATTTTGCTGTTTTTGCTTTTGGCGTTTCGGCTGATTAAACCGGGACACATCGAAAACTTTGCATCATTTTTGCTTAAGAATATGGCGATTCTATTTATTCCGTCCGGTGTCGGCATACTGGAAAGTGTTCATGCTTTGCAGGGCAATGTTCTGCCGTTGGTGGCTGTCTGCCTGATTACAACGGTTCTTACATTCGCGGTTACTGCGTATACCGTCCACGGAGTGATTCTGCTTCAGCAGAAATTCAGCAGGAAGACTGCCGCCCAAGGGGCTATGGTAAAGGAGAATGGTGTACATGGATGCAATCATTAATAGTCCGCTTTTTGGAATCATTCTTTGCATTGTTACCTATCAGCTTGGGCTTTTGATTCAGCAGAAATTAAAAACGCCGATTGCTAATCCGCTTTTGATTGCTATTGCGCTGGTGGTCATCGTGCTGAAAACCACGGGAATCCGGTTGGAAGCGTTTCAGCGCGGAGGCGATATCATCACCATGCTTCTAGGACCTGCTACGGCGGTGCTTGCCGCTTCGATTTATGCGCAGATACAGATTCTTAAAAAGCACTTTCTGCCGATTGCGGCGGGCTGTTTTGCCGGTTCTCTTACTTCTGTGGTGAGCGTATATGTGTTGTGCAGATTGTTTGGACTGTCGGATGAATTGGTCTTTTCCATGCTGCCAAAATCCGTTACAACGCCAATTGCTATGGAAATTTCAGGTGCACATGGAGGAATTACGGCAATTACCGTTGCCGCTGTGATTTTCACTGGAATTTTGGGCGCTGTCTGTTCGCCCTTTTTAATTAAATTGTTTCGGGTCAAACATCCGGTTGCGGCGGGTGTGGCAATCGGTACGTGCAGTCATGCAGTCGGCACATCCCGCGCATTGGAAATCGGTGACGTAGAAGGCGCCATGAGTGGTATTGCAATCGGCGTTTCGGGGTTGATAACCGTTGGGCTGTCGCTTTGGTTCTGATTGTATGCGGATGTCAAACAAGGATTCCCGCTGATTATAGAAAATTTTGTATAAAACCTAGAATTATAACAGCCGAACCAGCTTGAAGCGAAATAAAGCTTTACTCTTTTGGGTGGACGTAATATGATGAAAGACAATCAACTCATTTCGTTGTATGATTGGAAAACGACTTTTTGAAAAGGCGGGAAATGATTATGGCTATCAAACCCAGAAAAGTGGCAATTATCGGTGTGGGACATGTTGGGTCTCACTGTGCGTTTTCTCTGGCGACGCAGGGAATTTGTGATGAGCTTGTTTTGATTGATATTGATAAACCCAAAGCGTTGGCGCAGGCAACCGACTTGGCAGATGCAACGGTTTATCTGCCGCATCATGTGGATGTGTATGACGGCAGTATGCAGGACTGCAAAGATGCAGACGTTGTGGTCATCAGCGCCGGACCACTGCCAAAAGCAGGGCAGACACGCGTGGATGCGCTGGCTGAAACAATTGTGATTATGAATCAAATTATTGATCCGCTGTTGGAATCAGGCTTTCATGGGATTTTAATCAATATTTCCAACCCATGTGATGTGATCACCCGTTATCTGCAGGAAAAAACAGGCTTTGACAGCCGCCGTGTGATTGGAACTTCTACGGCGCTGGATTCTGCACGTCTTCGCAGGGTGCTTGCGCAAAAACTAGACATCGATCAAAAGTCGATTCAGGCATATGTGCTGGGAGAACATGGGGAAAGTCAGATGGTGCCGTGGTCGAATGTAACGGTTGGCGGCAAATCGCTTTTAACGTTGATGAATCAGCATCCGGAAACATTCGGCAAAATTGATTTGGTAGACATTGCGGATCAGGCAAGACGGGCAGGCTGGGTTGTGTTGGAAGGAAAAGGCTCCACCGAATTTGGAGTCGGCACCTCTCTGGCAGAAATTGTAAAGGCGATTTTTCATAATGAGCGCAGAATTCTGCCGGTTTCGGTACAGTTAAATGGTGAATACGGTCAAAAAAATGTATATGCCAGTGTTCCGGCAGTATTGGGCTGTGACGGTGTAATTCATATCATTGAAATCGAAATGACAAAGGACGAAAAAATGGAATTTGCCGCTTCTTGTAATGCTATGAAAGAATTTTATGAAAGAATTAGCAACATGTAAAAATAAAAGTATGACTAAGTGTGCATAACATCCAAGAATATGTCGAAAATCAAGGAAAAACTAAGCTTTTTGTCATTTTATCGGGTATAATTCGCGTTGACATGGGATACAAACTGTGCTAGCATGAATGTACCAAATTATAGTAGTTTAGGGGAATTTGATTATGGATAATAGGGAAATTTACCCGCATATCGATCATACACTGCTAAAAGCAGTATCGGATTGGGAGGGTATTAAAAAGCTCTGTGAGGAAGCAATTCAATATCATACGGCATCGGTTTGTGTGCCTCCGAGCTATATTGCAAGAATTCATAAAAACTATCCAACTTTAAATATCTGCACCGTGATCGGGTTCCCTCTTGGATATTCCACCACAGCGGTAAAAGTATTCGAAGTGCACCGCGCGATTGCAGACGGCGCAAACGAAGTGGACATGGTGGTCAACCTCGGGGACGTGAAAAACGGGGAGTTTGAAAAAGTGACGGCTGAGATTGCCGCTCTAAAACAAGAAGCCGGCGCTCATATTTTAAAAGTGATTGTTGAGACCTGTTATCTTACACTAGAAGAAAAGATCGCACTTTGCAAATGTGTAACCGACGCAGGAGCAGATTATATTAAAACATCCACTGGTTTTGGAACAGGTGGAGCAAAAATTGAAGATATCATTCTTTTCCGCGAACATATTGGCGGACATGTGAAAATAAAAGCGGCTGGCGGAGTCAAAAGCAAAGCAGACTTGGAGATGTTTTTGAATGCCGGATGTGATCGCATCGGCACCAGTTCTGCAATTTCAATTCTGACTGCCGGAAAAGCGGACACATATTAAAACATAAGAAGGGAACAACCATGGTAAAAAGGGTTTTTCTGATTGTACTGGACAGTGTAGGCATCGGAGAGAGTCCGGATGCCGATTTGTACGGAGATAAGGGCAGCAATACACTGCGCGCCTGCTGGAATTCCGGAAACCTTCAGATTCCGAACCTGCAAAAACTTGGTATTTTCAACATCGAAGGGGTTGGATGCGGGACACCGTCTGCCAACCCTTTGGGTTCCTATGCGCGTATGCAGGAGTCTTCTGCAGGAAAAGACACCACGATTGGACATTGGGAAATTGCGGGGATCATTTCTCCAAAACCAATGCCTACGTATCCAAACGGATTTCCGCAGGAGATTCTTTCGGAATTTTCACACAGAACTGGACGAGGAGTGCTTTGTAATAAGCCCTATTCCGGAACGCAGGTGATTTTGGATTATGGCAGACAGCATTTACAAACCGGTGATTTGATTGTTTATACCAGCGCGGACAGCGTGTTTCAGATTGCGGCGCATGAATCGATTGTTCCGCCGGAAACATTGTATGAATACTGCCGCATTGCCCGAGAACTGCTCCAAGGGGAGCATGGTGTCGGCCGCGTGATTGCGCGCCCGTTTATCGGCGATTATCCCGATTTTACTCGCACATCAAATCGGCATGACTTTTCGCTTGAGCCGCCTCGGGATACCTTTTTGGATAAGCTTTCCGCGGCAGGAAAAGCGACTATCGGGGTCGGCAAAATTTATGACATCTTTGCCGGAAAAGGCATTTCTTCCACCAGCCGCACGGTCAACAATGACGACGGTATGGATCAAACGATCGCGCACGCAAAAGAGGACTGGAACGGAGTCTGCTTTGTGAATTTGGTGGATTTTGATATGGTTTACGGACACCGCAACGATGTTGCGGGTTATACGGCGGCACTGAACCGTGTAGATGAACGGTTGGGAGAGCTGATCGGACTTATGCAGAAAGAGGATGTACTCATGATTACAGCGGATCATGGATGTGATCCGGCGACACCCTCTACTGACCACAGTCGAGAATATACACCCTGGCTGATTTATGGAGAACCCATCAAGGCGGGTGAGGATTTCGGAACACGGCCCACATTTGCGGATATCGGCGAAACCGCCGCGGCAATGCTGGGTGTCACCGCCGATACAGATGGTACATCTCTGGCGGGGAGGCTTTTAAAATGAAGATGGATTATGCAATGTTGGTACGTGAGGCGCTTTCGGCGCGCGCACGTGCTTATGTTCCCTATTCCCATTTTGCGGTTGGAGCGGCATTGCTTTCCAAAAACGGCACCATTTATCGCGGCTGTAATATTGAAAATGCCGCTTATACGCCAACAAATTGTGCGGAAAGGACAGCAGTGTTTACTGCGGTTTGTGCCGGAGAACACGAGTTTAAGGCGATTGCAATTGTCGGAGGAGACAAAGACGCGGTCACGTTATCGGAATGTTTTCCCTGTGGGGTCTGCAGACAGGTGCTGACAGAATTTTGTCCTCCGGAATTTCCCATTATTATTGCAACGGATGAACAGCATTACCAGGTTTATACGCTGGCAGATCTTTTGCCCCACAGTTTTGGCCCATGCGATCTCAAACCATGATTTTAGGACGCAATCCGGCGTCTTAAAATAGATTGAAAAGCTTGAAACATAGGAGGAAAGATAATGAAGAAATTTCTTGCACTCACATTAGCAATGCTTATGACAGTTTCACTGGCAGCATGTGGTGGATCCAATGCTGAAACATCGTCTGCACCGGCAGCATCAGAAGCTGGCGAGGCAGAATCTGAAGCGGCTCCAGAAGCTGAAGTCGAAGGAGAGGATGGAAAATTCGAGCTGGCACTGATTACCGATATTGGTACCATCGATGACAAATCCTTTAACCAGGGTTCTTGGGAAGGGCTTAAAAAGTATGCGGAAGAAAAAGACATCTCCCACAAATACTATAAACCCACAGAGAAGAGCAACGACGCTTATCTTACGGCAATTGATCTTGCTGTAAAAGGCGGCGCAAAAGTCGTTGTTACGCCGGGATTTTTGTTTGAAGAACCGGTCTTTATTGCACAGGATCAGTATCCTGACGTGAAGTTTGTACTCATTGACGGTATGCCGCATGATGCAGACTACAACTACAAAACCGCAGAAAATGCCATTGGTATTACCTATGCGGAAGAACAGGCCGGATTCCTTGCAGGATATGCGGCTGTTAAAGATGGCAACACGAAACTAGGCTTCTTGGGCGGCATGGCCGTTCCGGCAGTTGTCCGCTATGGATACGGATTTGTACAGGGCGCCGACTATGCGGCAAAAGAAATGAATATTCCGGAAATCACCATGAACTACCACTATACCGGTGGCTTTGATGCAACTCCGGAAGCACAGACCCTGGCTGCATCTTGGTATCAGTCGGGTACAGAAATTATTTTTGCCTGCGGCGGTGCAGTCGGTAACTCTGCAATGGCAGCTGCTGAACAGGCTGACGGCAAAGTAATCGGTGTTGACGTTGACCAATCTCCCGAATCCCCAACAGTCATCACTTCTGCAATGAAGGGGCTTGGAGCTTCTGTCTATGATGTAATTGCGAAGTTCTATGAAGACGCTTTCCCGGGCGGCGAGAACCTCGTATATGAAGCAGCAAACGATGGTGTTTCTTTGCCGATGGAGACTTCCAAATTTGAGAAGTTCACACAGGAAGACTATGATAAGCTGTATGAAGCTTTGGTAGCAGATACCGACGGTATTGCTTCCGGCATTATGAAAGATACCGAAAAGCAGGTTACCGATATTGAAACCACAGCTGTAAAAGTAACCGTAGTTGAATAAGAAACACAGCATAACTGATAAACAAAAGGGCGCTTCTGCGCCCTTTTGTCTCATAAGCAGATTTTTAACCGTTTTGAAAAGTTACATCCCTCATTTTTCAAAGCATTTAAAAATAAAACCGATTATTTCATTTTAGGGGTGAACAGGAATGGATTATATTATTGAAATGCTGGGCATTACCAAAGAGTTTCCGGGCATTATTGCCAATGACAATGTAACGCTTCAGCTTACCCGCGGGGAAATTCATGCCCTGTTGGGGGAAAATGGCGCAGGAAAATCAACGTTGATGAGTGTGCTGTTCGGTATGTATCAGCCGGAAAAAGGCATCATCAAAAAGAACGGTCAAGAAGTCTTTATTAAAGACCCGAACGATGCAAACCGATTGGGAATCGGTATGGTACACCAGCATTTTAAACTGGTACATAACTTTACGGTGCTGGAAAATATTATTTTGGGCGTTGAAACAACCTCCCGTGGCTTTTTAAAGATGGACAAGGCTCGGGAACGCGTTATGGAACTGTCCGACCAATACGGACTGCATGTTGATCCGGATGCTTTGATTGAAAATATTACGGTTGGTATGCAGCAGCGTGTAGAAATTCTAAAAATGCTTTACCGTGAAAATGAGATTCTTATTTTTGACGAACCCACCGCTGTGTTGACTCCTCAAGAAATTAAAGAACTTATGAAGATCATGAAGGGGTTGGCAAAGGAAGGAAAATCCATTCTGTTCATCACACATAAGCTCAATGAAATCAAAGCGGTCGCAGATCGCTGTACCGTTTTGCGTAAAGGCAAATATATTGACACTGTGAATGTTGCGGAAACCTCTGTGGAGCAGATGTCGGAAATGATGGTCGGGCGTAAAGTCAGCCTTGAAGTAGAGAAAGAGGAAGCTAAACCGGGCGATATCATTTTTGAAACAAAGGGATTGACGGTACATAACAAACTGACCGGAAAAAATGTAGTAGATGATGTGTCGCTTTCGGTACGGGCGGGGGAAATCGTGTGTATTGCAGGAATTGACGGCAACGGTCAATCCGAGCTGGTGTATGCACTGACCGGAATTATGAAGGCGGACAGCGGAAACATTCTACTTAACGGCAAAGATATCACCCATGCACCGATTCGCGAGCGCAATATAAGCGGGATTGGGCATATTCCCGAAGACCGCCATCGCCATGGGTTGGTATTGGATTACAGCCTTGCTTATAACTTAGTGCTGCAAAGGTATTTCACTCCACAGTTTCAAAAACACGGATTTTTGAAGTTTGATGAAATCAATCGATATGCAGACAGTTTGATTGAGCAATTTGACATTCGAAGCGGACAAGGTTCCAAAACAATTGCCCGCAGTATGTCGGGCGGAAATCAGCAAAAAGCAATTGTTGCTCGTGAAATTGATCGAAATCCGGATTTGCTGATAGCGGTTCAGCCGACACGCGGATTGGATGTCGGCGCAATTGAATATATCCACAAAAAGCTCATTGCCGAGCGTGACGCGGGCAAGGGCATTCTGTTGGTTTCCCTGGAACTGGATGAAGTTATGAATGTTAGTGACCGAATTCTTGTGATCTACGAGGGGGAAATCGTAGCGGAACTTAATCCGAAAGAGGTTACGGTTCAGGAATTAGGCCTTTATATGGCTGGTTCGAAAAGGGGGAAACGGGCATGAATGACAGTAAATTGAGCCGTATCATGCGTGCAGAAGGCGTGACCAGTTCCCTATCCTCATTAATGGCGATTCTAGTCGGACTACTGGTTGGCTTTTTAATTCTTGTGTTTTCCAATCCGTCCCAGGCGTTAGATGGGTTTAAAGCCATTCTGCTTGGCGGATTTGTGGATATGAAAAATCTTGGACAGGTATTTTATTTCGCAACACCCATTATTATGACTGGATTGTCGGTGGGTTTTGCCAATAAAACGGGGCTGTTCAACATTGGTGCATCCGGACAATTTATCGTTGGTGCGTTTGCGGCAGTTTATGTAGGCGTGCAGTGGAAGTTTCTGCCTGCGGGACTGCATTGGTTTGTCGCGCTTGTTGTGGCAATGCTTGCGGGTGCTCTTTGGGGGCTGATTCCGGGTGTCTTGAAAGCCTACTGCAACGTAAACGTTGTTATATCCTGTATTATGATGAACTATGTTGGCATGTATCTTGTCAATTTTGTAATTACCAAAACCATTTTTGATTCTCTAAAAAATCAAACCAAACGCATAGCATCGACCTCAGTGATTCCAAAACTCGGCTTAGATTTAGTTTTTAAAACTGGGAATAGTTCTTCAAGCGTCAATGCAGGCATTTTTTTGGCGATCATTGCAGGAATTATTATTTATATCGTGCTCAACAAAACAAAATTCGGATATGAATTAAAAGCCTCGGGCTATAATATGGATGCCTGCAAATATGCTGGTATGAATGAAAAGCGCAACATTATCTATTCGATGATGATTGCCGGAGCGCTTTCGGGTTTGGGCGGCGCACTGCTTTATCTTGCTGGTTCAGGAAAGGGTATTGATGTAGTGGATGTGCTGGCTCCGGAAGGGTTTAACGGTATTCCGGTCGCGTTATTGGGCTTAAATAATCCAATCGGAATTATTTTTGCCGGCATTTTTATCGCTTATCTGACAGTTGGCGGCTTTAATATGCAGCTTTATAATTTTGTTCCACAAGTCATTGAAATTATTATCGCAGTTATCATTTATTTTAGTGCGTTTGCTCTTGTACTCAAAGGCTTTATCGCATCTCGATTTTCACGTAAAGACGGGAAAAATGGGGATGAGGGTCCCAAACGGACTCAGCTGGAAGGGGGGCAGGCGGAATGAATACTCTGTATTTTTTGGTTCAGCAGACCATGTATTTTTCAATCCCTTTACTGATTGTGGCTTTGGGCGGCATGTTTGCGGAACGAAGTGGTGTCGTTAACATCGCATTGGAAGGTATCATGATTATGGGTGCTTTTTCTAGCATCTTGTTTATCAGCCTGGTGCAGGAATACCTTCCCGGTCAGCCGATTTTACTGCTTGCTATTTTGGTTGCGGCGGCAACGGGAATTTTAATATCGTTAGCACATGCGTACGCTTCCATCAATATGAAAGCAGATCAGGTCATCAGCGGTACTGCAATCAATATGTTTGCGCCTGCATTCGCAATTTATGTGGCGCGCATGATTCGTACCGTTCAGCAGATTCCGTTTGTCAATCAATTCCGTATCGATAGTGTACCGGTTTTGGGAAAGATTCCGGTTATTGGCGGACTGTTTTTTCAAAACACCTACATTACCACTTATTTGGGATTTGCCATTCTTTTTGTGTCTTGGCTGGTGCTCTACAAAACACGGTTCGGGCTTCGCCTGCGCTCCTGCGGCGAACATCCGCAGGCGGCTGATTCGGTCGGTATCAATGTGTATCGGATGCGTTATGCCGGCGTTGCGATTTCCGGCGCGCTGGCAGGAATCGGCGGACTTGTGTTTGTCATTCCCACTTCGACCAACTTCAACGCAACGGTAGCAGGTTACGGATTCCTTGCGTTGGCTGTTTTGATTTTTGGACAGTGGAAACCAGCTAAAATTTTGATGGCAGCATTCTTTTTCGGGTTAATGAAAACAATTGCTTCCGCGTATTCCGGAATCCCTCTGCTTGTCGCTTTAAAGATTCCAAATGATATTTATAAAATGATTCCGTACGTTGCGACTTTGATCGTGCTGGCGTTTACATCGAAAAATTCGCAGGCACCGAAAGCGGAAGGAATTCCTTACGATAAGGGTGGAAGATAATTTTCTTTTTATCGCACAGACAGGGAGGTGCATCGTTTATGCGTATGGTGGATATTATCTTAAAAAAACGAAACGGTGGAGAACTTTCAAACGAAGAAATTGCATTTTTTATTAAAGGTTATACCGACGGAACCATTCCGGATTATCAGGTTTCGGCGCTTTTAATGGCAATTTATTTTCGCGGCATGACACCGCGGGAAACGGCGGTGCTGACCGATCGGATGGCACATTCCGGCGATACGGTGGATCTGTCTGCTATTCAGGGAATTAAGGTGGATAAACATTCCACCGGCGGTGTCGGAGACAAAACGAGCCTTGTAATTGCGCCTATCGTGGCGGCCTGCGGGGTTCCGGTTGCAAAGATGAGTGGGCGCGGGCTTGGTCATACCGGAGGAACGCTGGACAAACTGGAATCCATTCCGGGGCTGTCCGTCAGCGTTGAACGGGAGCGTTTTTTCCAAATTGTTCAGGATATCGGACTTGCAATCATCGGGCAGACCGGTGACATTGCTCCTGCTGATAAAAATCTTTATGCATTGCGCGATGTGACCGCGACGGTTGATAATCTTTCGCTGATTGCCTCATCGATTATGAGTAAAAAGTTAGCGGCTGGGTCGGACGCCATTGTTTTGGATGTCAAAACAGGAAGCGGCGCGTTTATGAAAACGCTGGATGACTCGATCCAATTGGCGCAGGCAATGGTTCAAATTGGTGAACACAATGGGCGGCACACAGTTGCACTCATCACCGATATGGACATTCCGCTTGGACATGCGATCGGCAATTCGCTGGAAGTAATCGAAGCGGTGCAGACGCTTAAAGGGCATGGACCTGCCGACCTGACACAAGTCTGCATGCAGTTAGCATCTAATATGCTGTTTGTTGCAAAAAAAGGCACCTTGGAAGAATGCCGAACTTTGGCAGAGGAAGCAATCAGCAGCGGGCGTGCGTTTGAAAAACTCAAGGCAATGGCGAAGGCAATGGGCGGCGATGTTTCGGTATTGGATGATCCGGAACAATTCCAAAAAGCGCCAATTGTGCAGGAAGTCAAAGCGACTAAAGACGGTTACATTACGCATATTCAGACCGAACAATGCGGTATCGCATCGTCCGTACTTGGTGCCGGACGGGAACGCAAAGAAGATTCCATCGATCCGAGCGCCGGCATCATCCTAGTCAAAAAGTATGGTGAAGCTGTTTCGGCAGGGGACTCCATTGCTCGGCTTTATACATCTCAAAAACAGAGTGTGCAACAAGCGCAAGAAATGTTGCTTGATGCAATTGAAATCGGTTCAGAAAAACCTGAGCCGGAAAAACTGGTCTATGCACGTGTAACGGCAGATTCGATTGAGAGATATTAAAAAAAGAAACCGACCAATTTGGTCGGTTTCTTTTTATTTTGGTTTTATATAAATCAATTTTACACCGCTGTCCTGTGTACGAACGCTTTTAATATCAAATAAATCAAGTGACTCGATAAACGGGGTCAACTTTTTAAACCCAAAGTTTCGTACATCAAAATCGGGATAACGCTTAACCAATAGATTTCCGATTGTGCCAATGAACATCCAGTCATCTTCATCCGAATTTTCGACGGCAATGGCACGAATGGCGCGTTTGATGGTTTCCAAATTCGTCATGTCAACCTTGGATGGGAACTCTGTATAAGGAGAACTGTTATTGGGCTCTTTGCGTGCAGAAGAAACAATTTTTGATTTGACAGCATCCTTGTCCGTTTTTGCCGGTTTGGCTTGTGTAGAGTACTCGGTCGTTGCAAGAATATCGAGATATTTAAAGCGGTTGCAGGCCGAAATAAACGGTTTCGGGGTTTTGCGTTCCCCCATGCCCACCACAATCATGCCGGATTCACGCAATCGAGCAGCCAATCGGGTAAAATCGCTGTCCGATGAAACCAAACAAAAACCGTCGACTTGGTCGGAATAAAGAATATCCATGGCATCAATGATCATAGAAGAATCGGTTGAATTTTTCCCATTTGTATAGTTATACTGCTGAATTGGCAGAATGGAATAGTCCAGCAGAACGTTTTTCCAAGAAGAAAGCGCTGGTTTGGTCCAGTCTCCATAAATTCGTTTATATGTAGCGATTCCATCATTTGAAATTTCATCCAAAATAATTTGAATGTATTTATCAGATATGTTATCCGCATCAATTAAAACAGCAAATTTATTGTCGTTTGGCATATCGTCACCTCGTACCTAGTATAGCATAAAATTTTGTCGGAAACGAGGGAATAAACAAGAATTACATAAGAAAAGACCCGCGAAAATAAAATCGCGGGCCTTTTTGGAATTTTACGATTATTGAATTTGAATTTGGCGCTCCTGTGACGATTTCGGATCCACTTTTGGAAGCTTCAGTTCCAAAACGCCGTTCTGATAGGATGCAGAAATATCTTGTGCATTGATACCAGAAACATCATAACTTCTTGCGTAAGAACCGTATCTGCGTTCACGGCAGATAAAATTCGTATCTTTTTGCTCTTTTTCATCGTTATGTTCTGCCGAAATGGTCAAGGTGTCTCCGTTTAGGTTAATGCAAATATCTTCTTTTTTAAATCCGGGAAGATCTGCTTGCAGAAAATAATGATCACCTTTGTCTTGGATGTCGGTACGCATTTCCGAAAACATATTCGGGAAATTGTTAAAAAAGGTCTTTTCAAAGGTATCAAAATAGTTTGAAAGGTTTTTGGCGTTACGTTCAAATGGCATCAGGTCAAACATGAAAAAAACCTCCTTTAAATTTTTAATGTGTTTAACCCATAAAACGAAAGATTATGTGCTTTTGAAAGCAACCATCTTCTTTCCGCCCTTTATAGGGGCTTTTGTTTTTTTCGTTACTTATAGTATAGGAGACAACTGTTAAGAATGAAGTAATAAATTGTTACGCAATTGTAAATTATTAGCACTCTAACATAGAGAGTGCTAATTCGATTGATAAAAATAAGTGACTGTTCAATCACCTTATTTTGTGATAGGATGTACAGGAAGATGCATGGAGGGAATGTCAAATGCTGCACGTTATTTTATGTGATGATGATTCGAAAATTCTAGAAAATTATCAGACGATGCTTGAGCAAATCGCAAACAAGCACCAGCTGGATTTATCGTTTCGCTGCTTTGGCAGTGCGGAAGCGATGCTGTTTGCGCTTGAGGACAATAACCATGCGGATATTGTATATCTTGATGTGCAGATGGACGGGCTGAATGGGATTGAAGCTGCTAAAAAACTGCGGGCGATGGGAAGTCAGGCTCAAATTATCTTTCTGACCAACAGTCGTGAATATGTGTTTGATAGTTTTGATGCAGCCCCATTGCAATATTTATTAAAAGGCGGATTTACGGATGAAAAATTCGAACAAGTCTTTCTGAAAGCTGTGCAGCTCTCCAGTCAAAATGTAGGAGAATTGTTTGAGTGCATGCGCGGTGCGGAACGAATTACAATTCCAATCCGGCAAATTGCTTATTTTGAAGTTGCCAAACGCATTATTACCGTCCACTACAAAGGAGGAAAGTTTGATTTCTATTCCAGCATGGATGAATTGGAAAACCGTCTGCTCAAGAAAGGATTTGTGCGAACGCACCGCTCGTTTCTTGTGAATTTGGCTCGTATTCGAAGACTCGGTCAGGATGATTTGGAGTTGACCTGCGGAGATCACGTGCCGCTTGGACGTACACATGTCAAACAAGTAAAACAGGTTTTTTCACAGTTTTTATCAAACGGTGGGATGATTCGGCAGGGGATGAAAAAATGACAAAATATGGTTTTGTTTGTCTGCTGGCATCCGTAATGCTATTTCTTTTCCAAATCCAAATACTTACCTATGTAAATCAAATGCTACCGGAGGAACCTCGCAGGAAGAAATTGCTGCCGTTGTTGGGCGCATTGAATTCGCTGGCTCTGGTCGGTGCATTTTGGGCAAGAGCCCCGATTGCGTTTCTGTATTTGCTGGGACTATGTCTTTATGTAGGCGAATTTATGATTTTTTTCCGGCAGAAGTTTTTGGATGGATTGCTGATCAGCGGCGTATTTATTTATACAACGCTCTGCCTGCATGGAGTCATGATTCCGTTGATCGCCCTTGTAAACGGGCTGAATATGTATGATTTGATACACTATCCGATGCTTTACACGTTGTCTGTGTTTTTAACGTTAACCATCTGCAATGCCGCCATGCCGTTGTTTCGAAGACTGGTTACCGTTGAACGGCTGAAACTGCTCCTGCGCTGTCGAACGCAGACGCGGTTGGTCAGCACAAGCATGTGCCTTTTGTTGGCTTATTTATTGCTGGAAACCTATGTGTATTACTATAATTTTCCGCTGACTTGGACATCGCTATTTCATATGATTACGAGTTTGGTTGCACAGGCATCCTTTTATGTGGTGCTTTGGTATTCGGTCGACATCAGCTCTTATATTGAGTATGAGCTGAAAACCAGGCAAGTAGAAAAACAGCTTCAGCGACAGGTTGTGCATTATCAGCAGTACACGCATTATGTCAGCAGCCTGCGCGCGTTTAAGCATGATTATAAGCGAATGGCGGAAACCGCCCGTCATTTGGTAGATATCGGCGCACAGAAAAAAGCATTGCGCCTGCTGTCCCAAATGAATGAGGAGATGGAACATTCTTTAAAGCATATCCAGTATTCCAATCATGTAGTAGTGGATGCTATTTTACAGGAATGTGCCAATCAATGCAAAGAAACGGGCATCTCTTTTTCTGCAATTGTGAATTTACCGGACAGTTTAGGTTTAAGTGATTTGGAATTGTGCAGAATTTTTGGAAATTTAATCGACAATGCATATGAAGCGTGCGAACAGATTGCACAAGGAAAATGCTTTATTAATCTTGAAAGCGGCATCAGCGGCGATTGGGTCACCGTAAAAATCTCAAATTCGTTTGCTAATGCGATTCAACTGGTGGATGGACTGCCTGTTTCCCGAAAACATGACCAAATTGATCATGGAATCGGGTTGGCTTCAACAAAGCAGATTGTAGAAAGTACCGGCGGATTTATGCAGATTGAAATTGACCAGCAACGTCACATCTTTAATGTAAGCCTGCATTTATGTATGCAATAAGAACCGGCTGCGTTTTGGAACAATTTTTGCGCGTTTTGGAACATTCGCGGACAAACCAAACGCTCAATTTGGTATAGTAAGAACAAGCGGATTCAGTTATTGAATTCCGTTCAATAGGCAATCGCTTTGTTCATCAACCCATTTGATCGTTCCCTTTCGATCACCCCTGGGTGCTGTCAAAGTATGAAAAAACAAGTCACTGCGTCCGGATAGCGTAGTGACTTGTTTTATTTTTTTATTGATTAGGATGCTGTCCGGATTTGGTCTGATCAATGATGTTTTCCATCATACTTTTTGTCAGTCCGCCGGAAACGTAGCCAAAGACGTTGCCGTCCGTTCCGATCATAAAAGTAGTTGGAAACGCGCTGATCCCAAATTGTTTGAGCACGTCGCCGGTTTCATCCATGACGACCGGGAATGTGTAGCCGTTATCGGTGAGAAACTGTTTTACATAATCGACATCTTTATCTTGATTGTTTGGGTATTCTTTTGTTCTGGGATTTGCGACTCCCAATATAATGACGTCTTCCGAATTTTCTCCCAGTTCTTCATAAAGTTCTTGAATATCCGGCATTTCCTGTTTACACGGTGGACACCATGTTGCCCAGAAATTGAGGAATACGACTTTGCCTTTATACTCCGAAAGAGTATGCATATTGCCATACTGATCGGTTAGGGTAAAATCGGGAGCGGTAACATCCGGAGAAATTTGTTCGGTTTCGGATGATTGACTGCTTTGGTCTTGCGCAGTGTTTGGCGTTACGCCGGAAAGATAGCCTGAAATGCCGTTCATCCATCCGGTAAACATCATAATACCAATAAGAATCAGTAGGGCACCGCCCGCTTTGATTGTCCAGCGCAGAAGATTTTGACGACGCTTTAAAAAAGCAAGTACTTTTGTGGTAAATAGCCCCAATACCAAAAATGGCAGGACAAATCCGAGCGCATATACGAACACCAAAAGATTTCCTAAAAATGCGTTTTTGGCGCCGGATGCAAGAATCAGCACCGAAGATAGAGCGGGACCAACGCACGGCGTCCACGCAAAAGAAAAGGTAAAGCCCATTACAAACGCAATCAACGGATTGACGGTTTTTCCTTGCAGATTTAAATGGAAGCGGCGTTCTTTTGATAGAAAATTAAAGTTAAAAAATCCAATCTGCATGAGCCCGAGCAGAAGTATCAAAATTCCGCCAATGCGGGTAAACAGTGTTTTATGTGTATTAAAATATTGTCCAAGCGCGGAAAAAGACAATCCCAACAGGAAAAACGCAAATGAAATTCCTAAAACAAAAAACAGGGTATGAAAAAATGTACGTTTTCGTGGAAAGATAAGTTCACCATTTTCAGATTTTATACCACTGCCTGCCAAATAGCTCATATAGACCGGTAAAAGCGGAAGCACGCATGGAGAAAAGAAGGATAGCAGTCCTTCCAAAAATACAAACAGGAAACTGATGTGTTGAACAGTGCCAAGTCCTTGCATAGAAATACCTCCAATCTTTATTGTGGATGAAAATAGTATATTTCACATTACAGGAAATTCTTTAAAAAGTCAAGCGTATGGTGAAGTTTTAAAAAAAATGTGATATACTGTACTATACTATGCAAAAATTCAGCCTATAATGGGCTTTGATATGATTAATATAGATTTGGGGTAACTTTATGCAAGAACATTTTATGCCGCAGGACGGCAATGATCAAGAGCCGGAAAAACGGGAGTTGTATCAGCAGTTTGCTGTAAAATTAAATTGGAAGAAAAAGCTTCGCTCTCAAAGTGGTTTACTGTCACTTACGGTCATTGTCAATATCCTACTGCTTTATATCATCCAGCTGGTTGCATCGTGGCTTATTTCGCCAATACTCATCCAATATCCGCAGTTTTCAGATTTGGTAAATGAACTTTATACGTTTTGGCTGTATATGTTAGCGTTTTTAATTCCTTATCTTGTTTATGCCAAGCTTGTACACTATGATTTTCGAAGTATACCGCATGATCGGCCCTATCCACCTGTTACAGCATCCTGTTTGGGAATTGCCTTAGGCTGCTCGATTGCGGGTGTTTTGCTCTCTTCGATAGTTAGCATGTTTTTCTCTTTATTTGGGCTGTATCCCATGGATTTTTCGATGGATCTGCCGTCCAATCCGCTGGTTGCGGTGCTGTATGTTTTAAATATGACCGCTCTGCCGGCGCTTGTGGAAGAATTCGTTCACCGAGGAATTATACTCGGCTCTTTACGCAAATATGGAGATGGATTTGCAATCGTGATTTCCTCCATTGTGTTTGCGATGCTCCACCGCAATATGGTGCAGGCGCCAAATGCCCTGCTGTTGGGTTTGGTGCTTGGTTATTTCTTTGTAAAAACGAATTCGATTTTTACAACCATCATCATTCACTTTATTAATAATCTCTTTGCGGTGCTTTTATCAATCGCGGCACAATGGGTGGGCGATTGGACAGCCGCGGCGATGCAAGGTTTCCTTTGGCTGGGATATTTGGCGGCATGTGCGGTAGGACTCATCTTTTTACTGGGGGTGCGGCGTGTACAGCTTGGACTGATGCGTTCCCGCTGTCCGCTCCATACATCCGAACTGCACGGCTATTTTTGGTCGACCCTGCCTGCAATCGTTATGGCGTTATTGATTTTATGGGTCACATTCTTAAATTTTACCCGATATTAGGAGTAAGACAATGACAGATACCGATTTTATGAAATTGGCACTCGAACTGGCAGGAAAAGCCGCTGAAATTGGGGAAGTCCCGGTTGGAGCGGTTGTGGTGCGCGGAGATGAAGTGGTTGGAACCGGATTTAATAAACGGGAAAGCGGCAAAAATGCGCTTGCTCATGCCGAATTGGAAGCAATCAATGCGGCATGCAGAAAATTAGGCGGATGGCGGCTTCACCAATGTGACTTGTATGTCACGCTGGAACCCTGCCCGATGTGCTCCGGTGCAATTGTAAATGCGCGTATTCGGCGGGTGGTATATGGTGCAAGCGATTCCAAAGCAGGCTGTTTTGGCTCGGTTTGTGACTTTAATGATCTGCCGTTTAATCATAAACCGGAGGTTCTAAGCGGAATTATGAAAGAAGAATGTTCTCAAATCCTTTCCGACTTTTTCAAAAAATTGCGCAAAATAAGGCGCTAAATGTCGAATAGATACAACATGTTGTGTTGTTCACAAATTGTTCACCAATTTAGGAAACCTTCGTGCTATAATCAAAAACAGAAACGGAACGTTTCTATGTTAATCCCCCCTCCTTTATTTTATCTCCAGATTATTTTTCTTAATAGCGGGCTTTATGCTCGTTATTTTTTTTGCAATTTTACCAAAAAACAGCTATAATTACATTCAGATAGGGACACAAAAAAGGGGGAGACGGTTTGGAAAACGTAGTGACGGAAGCAGTAAAGCTGTGGGAGCCGCCGTCTGAAGATACGCGGCTGGTGCTGTTGACCGATGATACCGTACATACCGGCCGCAAAGATGTGGGCAGCCATTTATTATGCTGTGCGGATTATGCAAAAGAACATCAGGTTTGGCTTGTCAGCGGTCTGGTCGTGAATCAAGATAATTTATGTCTTGTACTGTTTGGACCGGATGGAAGCGCGCTGTGCCGTCAGCCGGCAATCCATCTTGCGCTGCCGATGAAAGGGACACTGAAACCGGCCAATCAGGTGCAGGTGATTCATACAAAAATTGGAAACTTATATCTTTGCGTGGATGCAGATATTCTGCATCCGGAAACACTGCGCGCCGCCGCGCTGAAAGGTGCGGATATCGTAATCAACATCCAGCATCTGGATCCGGTAGACGATACCCCTCAGCGCTTGATGAGCTCCATTTGGAATGCGGCACAGACCAATAATTATTATGTCGTGGGTCTGATGTCATCAAGCTGTGCGGTGGCTTGTCCGGCTCCTCTGACCCGGAATAAAGATGGATATCTCGTCAAGCGCACGCACAATCTGCCGTTACGGTTTGGGCTGAATTTGGAGAGATTGGACGATGTCCGCTCTCATTTTCAAATCGTTGAGGGAATCAATAATCGGCTGGTGCAAAACTACGCCGAAGATTTGGGGAGGTAACGTGCATGTGGAGGATCTTGCTGGGGCTGATTTCCTTTTGGATGTCGATACGTGTGACCCCCAAAAAGATTACGGATTATTTGGAATCGAAAGGTGCCGGCACAAAAAACAACTTGGAATTTGTGACTCCGGAGACGGTTCGTGCCTGTGCGGTGCAGTTAAAATGCCGATGGTATGAAAGCCTATTTGATTTTTTAGATGAGATGCACCGGATTACCAGAGATGCGGTTGAAAATGGTGCGCAAATGGTTGTTTTTCCGGAATATATCGGATTGGCGCCGCTTACCATGGTGCCGAATATCAAACGCATATTGGAACATTTGGTAAAATCAGGGGATTTAAACGATCCGGATCGGTTGGATTTGGATTCCAAATGGTCAAAATGGATTGCGGAAGCGTTTCATCATTTTCTCTATGAAACTTATGTCTATACGTTTGGGACACTTGCGCGTCTGTACAAGGTCTATATTGTTGCAGGTACCACCCTGCTTTACGATCAGGGCGCGCTGAGCAACAGCTGTGCGGTCTTTGCGCCGGATGGCAGTACCGCGGGGTTTCAGGGCAAGACGAGTTCAATCGGGTTGGATCGACAGCTTGGAGCAGAACCGTCTAGTGAGATTGAGGTCATTGATACCCCGATGGGCAAACTAAGCGTAATCATTGGTTCCGATGTG
>CALLQM010000125.1 GCA_938014855.1 uncultured Clostridia bacterium
TCTTTAAAGTTGCTTCACATTTTGAGTATTTTCAAAAACGATTCTTTAAGATTTCTTTTATTGGTTATACCCTTGGGTATGTTTTCGCTTTTATTTGGGGAATGTTTTTTGCTTTCATCCACCGATCAGGACAGACAAAAGCCAAGCGCCCGCATCCTTTTTATCTAGTGCTTTCTTTCGTGTGTATCCTGTTCCTATTTGGTTTCTTTTTGTTTTATTCGTGGCTGCCAGGGATATTGAAGGCTTTTTTTACAAAAGCGGACTATTTTTTAATGGTTTATGCCGGAGCCAACTTCATAGCGGCATTCTACGAACCAAAACAAGTATCTGAATAAGCAGCAAGCGCCGCAGTGAAATTCACTGCGGCGCTTGGTTTTGTCTTATAGATTTGGAGCCATGGATTTGAGATATTCGCGGAACGAATCGCCGATTTCGGGATGTTCCAAACCAACTTCTACGATTGCCTGCAAAATTCCCAGCTTATTGCCCATGTCATAACGCGTGCCTGCATATTCAATGCCCATCATGCCGCCGCGGTATGCGATTTGACGCATCGCATCGGTAAGCTGAATCTCACCGTTGCGGGACGGAGGTGTCTGTTCAATCAAATCAAAAATATCCGGTGTCAGCACACAGCGCCCAAGAATTGCAAAATTGGAAATAATCTCGGATGGTTTTGGTTTTTCAATCATATCAAACACATCATAGATCTTTCCTTCCACCGGTTTGACGCCCAGCGTGCAGTAACTCGGGAGCAGTTCCGTCGCAACTGGTTTAATGCCGACTACACTTTTGCCGTATTTTTCATAAACACCGATGAGTTCACCAGTTGCCGGCGTTTTAGAAATAATAACGTCATCGCCGTAAAGAACTGCAAACGGTTCGTTGCCTACAAACGACTTGGCACACCATACGGCATGTCCCAACCCTTTCGTTTCTTTTTGCCGTACATATTGGATATTTGCAATATGCGCAAGCGAAACAACATCATCATACATTTTCTGTTTGCCGGATGAAAGAAGTTTATCTTCCAGTTCCGGTGCATGGTCAAAATGATCCTCTATGAGCGACTTTCCGCGGTTGGTAATAATCAAAATATCTTCAATTCCGCTTGCGACCGCCTCTTCCACGATATACTGGATCGCAGGCTTGTCGACGATAGGAAGCATCTCTTTTGGGACTGCTTTCGAGGCAGGCAGAACACGTGTGCCCAAGCCAGCCGCCGGTATAACCGCTTTGCGTACCTTCATTATAATCCTCCGTAATTTGACTTTATAAATGATCAGCCAAGCAAAACAAACATCATTTTGATTCCAGTGGAAACCACCAAATAGGCTGTCACCAACAGCACCATCCAGCCTACTCCCACCGTTCTGCCTTTGCTGGTCAACTCTTTTACATATAATTCATCGTTCACACTGCCCGATTCATCGGTATTGCTCTGGCGGATCTGCCGCACTTTTTTCAGCACATGGCTCAGATAAACGCGATTGGCGAGAATTGAAAAGAACGCCATAATCATGAACCGAATAAAGGTCATAGCAGGAATAACCTTATAAGCCCATAAAAACTGCTGAGGTGCAAACTCCGCAACAGGGTTTCCATTTATCAAATCCTGCATATTCTCCATTAAATAAAAAACCTGTTCTTTTAATGTAAGAAACTCCGGAATGTAACTGAGCAAGAGCACTCCAAAGACACAGCATGCCACCCAATACATTTTTCGGTAAACAAAATAAAATGCATGAAACAGCAGAGCCGCCCAGTTAAACGTGATGCCTCCGCGCTGGCTGAGCATCTTGAATCTCGGCAGAAAATAATGCGAATTATTGCCAATGAACAGTGCGATATCACGCGCACTTTCACCTTCGATGGTTTCGTCCGGTGACAAACCGCCAAATGCCGCTTTGTAAGCCATACCTGAACGAGCATTCCCGGATGCAAATGGATTGCCATATGCGTTTACGGGATTTCCAGCACGGCTATGCCCAAGCGGCGC
>CALLQM010000126.1 GCA_938014855.1 uncultured Clostridia bacterium
GTTTGTTATTAATTTTTAAAAAGAAAGTACGATATAGTTTATTAAAGGATTCTTTCGGCTCAATAAGATATCGTAAGCAAGGTGGTGCCTGATGGCTGATATATTAAAAATTACAACCCCATTGGTGAATAAAAATCAGGTACAGCCCAATAAACATGCAACGGATCCTTCTGTACCGTTTAATTTACAGGATGTCACAAAAGTTGTGAAGCCTGCGCCTCATGGGGAATTGCTCAAACAAAATAACGGGATGATTCAAAAGGAAGAAGCTTCTACCATCCTGTCTAGTCTTTTAAAAGATCCCTCCGTGACGGTTAATTTCTTAAAAAATATTTTTATTTTACAAGAGATCATCCAGCTTCTGCCTGTCAATAACTCTACTGTAACCCAGGAAATTGAACAACTGTTTGATTCTCTGCTGATTAAACCGGAGGATATTGTGGATGAAATGATGCGGCAGGAAAATACATCCACCGTGTTTAAGGGAGAACTGTTCAATTTTCTGCGTTCTCTTGTAGCGGGCGACTCTACTCCGGAACTGCGTGCCGGCGTCGCAAACTTGTTAAAATCAATCAATGGGCTGTTGGGCAAACAGGATGTACTCAATGCAATTTCCAACAGTCTGCAGTTCCTTTCTGAGAGTTTAAAAGCCAGCAAAACGTTGTCCAACCGGCTTCAAACACTGTCTGATGCATTTCGGCAAGAAGATGCACCGGAAAAGTTTCATGAACTGAAAGAACAGGTTTTGGAAATTCTTAAAGAGGTTGAAAACAGTATTCTTTTTTCTCCTAAGATGTCAAAAGTCATTGCGATTACCATCTATAATCTGTCGCGCTTTCAAGACAATCCTGATTTCTTCCAGGAATCATTCTCGAATTTATTGCTTTTGCTCAATGGAACAAAGCAAAGAAGTCAATTAACGGAAAGCGTTCAGCAATTTTTTGAGCAGATGAAACATATGGATCAAAATGAAAATTCCAAAATCATGGATATCCTTGCGCAAATAATCGGCCGTCAGTCGGAAAATGCGGATTTTACGCTGCTAAGTTCGGAAAAGATTGAAAAAATTATTCATAGTCTGCTTTCATCACCCTGTAACTTTACGCCGCTTCTGCATTTTGTAATTCCGGTGCAATATGATCAAATGAAGTCATTTGCGGAAATTTGGATCAACCCAAACAGTTCGGATGATGAACAAAATCAAAAACAGCCGGCCAAACGCAACATTCATATGCTGATTGTATTTGATATCGAAGGAATCGGTCAATTTGAAGCAGAGTTGTTTGTTTCGGACAAAAATTTAGACTTTTCACTTTTTTGTCCGCCTGCGTATACCGATACATTTTCCAAAATGTCAAATCGATTTGCAAAGTGTATAGAGGGATCGTCTTATCGGTTTGGAACGATCAAGATTGATAAATTGGAGCGTCCTCGCTCCCTGATGGACGTGTTTAAATCGCTTCCATATAAAAGGACGGGTGTCAATGTCAAAATATAAACAAAAAGCGGTTGCATTAAAATACAATGATGAAGAAGATATGGCGCCTGTTGTAATTGCTTCGGGGTATGGAAGTATTGCCGAGCGCATTATTGGAATTGCTGAACAAAAGGGGATTCCGGTGTTTCGGGACGACAGTGCGGCAAGCTTGCTGTGCATGCTGGAAGTCGGAAGCAATATTCCAACAGAATTGTATGAAGTGATTGCATCGATTTATTGTCAGCTGCTGCAGGCATCATCCGAAATTAAAAATCAAAAACCCACACAATCAGCTCCAACGCTGGCGCAGCGTTCTGCGCGGCTGGGAAAGAGACAACAAGTAATGAAAAAAACGCATAGTGCGACGGAACCAAACAATCCATCCGATGAATAAAAGGATCTGTTCTATTCTATTATATGGGTGGTTTTGGGATACCCTTTCCAATTTTGTTAAAAATTGATATAATTAATATAACCAATTGATAACTAATGCCATAGGGAGGAATGGGCATGCTGCCTTTGCCAACGGAATACATAGCCTCTGTCTGTGAAATTAAAACGCTGGAAAATGAGCTGGTAGCCACAGGCACCATCCAAAATATTACACAAGAATATATCGAAGTGTCTGACAAAACAGGATTTATGCCGATTGCCCCATATGGCATTCCGGTGAAGATGAATGTATTTAACTCAAAAAATGGTTTTCGAGTGCTGGCGGGAAAAGTATATACATCTACTCTAAAATCGATACGAATTGTGGATGTTATCACTTTGCTGGACTGTGAACGCCGGCATTTCTTCCGCGTGGAAGTTCATATGATCGCACAGGTTTATTTGCTGAAAAATCAAACAAAAAGCACTTCTCAAGAGGATGCTAACAATCAATCGGAGAAAAACAGTAAACCAAAAGTGATACGGGCAGTGATACACAATCTAAGCCTTGGAGGGACACTGTTTACCTGTTCGGAAAATTTAGAAACAGGTGATGGGATTTCCATAAAATTAAAGGTCGGCCGTAAATCAATTGTACTAAATGGGATTGTACGCAGAACCAAAGAAACCGAAAAAGGAAATCTGCTTTATGGCTGTGAATTCTCAGATGTGACAGAATCTGCGGCAAATGCACTTTGTGCATACATTTTTCAGTGCCAGCGAGAGCAGATCTACAACAAGCGGATGGAGCATCAGCAACTGTAAAATTCGGAGGATAGTATGGAAGAAAACAAAGTGGAAAACAACGGAGCACCGGCAGTGGGACAATCGCAGAACCCGGAGCCGATTTTTGCTTTGGATATCGGTACCCGCAGTATTATAGGGATTGTAGGAACGCAGGAAAAAGATCTGTTACAGGTTTTGGATGTTTCGCAGGAAGAACATACTCAGCGGTCCATGATCGATGGACAAATTGAAAACATCGATCAGGTGGCGGCAACCGCAAAAAAAGTAAAAAATCGGTTGGAAAAAAAGTTGGGTATGCCGCTGAAAAATGTTGCGGTAGCTGCGGCAGGGCGTGCTTTAAAAACTCAAAAAGCATCGTTTGAAATGCAGCTGGATTCTAAAAAAATCATAACAAGCCGACAGGTATTTGAATTGGAAATGGGAGCCATTCAGCAGGCAGGAAATGAAATATTAGCGGGGGATCAGGCTGATGACCAGCTTTATTGCGTTGGTCATTCTGTTATGCGGTATTACCTCGATGATTACCCGATTTCCACATTAGTCAATCACCGCGGAAAAAAGGCAAAAGTGGAGATTATTGCGACGTTTCTGCCCAAAGAAGTCGTGGAAAGTCTCTATACCACGATGTCTAAAATAGGACTTAGTGTTACGAGCATTACATTGGAACCGATTGCCGCCATGAATGCGATTATTCCACAGGAACTGCGTATGCTCAATTTGGCACTTGTTGATATCGGTGCGGGTACTTCGGATATTGCAATCTCAGATGGCGGCAGTGTGACGGCATATACGATGGCAACCGTTGCCGGTGATGAAATTTCCGAGGCGATTGTAAAAGAGTATCTCGTGGATTTTGAAACAGCAGAAAAAATGAAATTGGCGCTGAGCAACCATGTGGAAAAGATTTCGTATACCGATATTCTCGGATTTTCTTATACCATTTCGCCTGCCGAGGTTTTAGAAAAACTAGAGGCATCTGCGGAAAATTTAAGCGCTGTCATTGCCAGCAAGATTTTGGAAGTCAATGGGAAACCGCCTGCGGCAGTCTTTATGGTGGGCGGCGGAAGCCGGCTTCCTCAGCTTTGCAGCTTGGTTGCACAGAAATTATCCATTGACGAAAACAAGGTGGCTGTTGGCGGCAATAACTATATGAAACGTATGATAGCCAGTGAAGAGGATGTTTCCGGCCCCGAGTTTGCTACCCCGATCGGAATTGCTATTACCGCGATGCTGAATCAGGAATGCAGCAGCTTTTCTGTCTTTTTAAATGGCAAACAAGTTCGGATGTTTAAAGGCAGCAAAGCGACGGTCATGGATCTTCTTCTGCTGAATGGATATCGTCAAAGCCAAATCATTGGACGTTCCGGCAAGAGTATTACATATGAATTGGATGGCAAAAAAAAGACCGTCAGAGGCGGTTACCCCACCGCGGCTGTTATCACGGTAAATGGGCAGTCTGCCAATATCTCCACGCCTTTACATATGGATGACCAGGTTGTGATACAGCAGGCGATACAGGGCGAGGATGCCGCTCCAATTTTATCCGAAACCTTGCCAAATTGGAACCAGTTTTCTGTTAATCTGAATGGCGCACAGGTGTTTGCGGGAACGATGGCTTTTGTCAATGGAGTACCTGCAAATGGGGATCGTAAAATCGGCAATCAGGACAGTATTCAAACGCATATCGTAGAAACAATTACAGACCTATGCAAAGAAGCTGGACTGGATGCGCAGGAATATCGATTCCTTGTCAATGGGAAAACACAGGATAGGGATTACTTATTAAAGGCAAGTGATGAGATTCGCTATCTGCCTTTGATATCTGCGGGCTCTGAGAAACAGACTGCGACGAATGAAGCAGTACAACCAGCCCAAATGGTGCAGACGGAAGTCTTGGAAGATGAAACGGAACCGCAGCTGATCCATGATAAAATGATCACGATCACGCTGAATGGCCGCAGTGCAGAACTGATACCGAAAGAAGACCGCGGTCCCTATCTATTTGTAGATATGTTAAATTTTGTTGATATAGACCCTACAAAACCTCAGGGAGATATTGTACTTCGGCTCAACGGACGGGATGCATCCTATTTAGAAATCATACATGATGGTGATTCGGTCGATATCTATTGGGATAAAACGCAGCGGCCGCCCCTTGAAGCTGCAAGTGGATCATTTAGGTATTAGAAAGGTGGGATTCATGTGCAGACCTATATTGTTCGTCAGCCGATAGTCGATGAAACAAATACTGTGCAGGGTTATGAAATATTATATCAGGAGGATGTGTCCGGTCTTTTCAGTAAAGAGGATGTCAATGCCGCCAACGCGATCGAAAGTTTCCTCAATCAGCTTGGCAGTGAAAAATTTTTGGATGGGAAAACAGCATATTTAACGTTTACCCCTAAGTTATTAATGAAGAATATTCCAAAAATGTTTTCTGAAGAAAAGCTGGTCATTCAGATTGAGGACAACTCAATTGTTCATCCATTGGCGCAGAAGATTATCTATCGCTATAAAAAACAGGGATATCGAATTGCGCTGAAAGGCTTTGAGTTTTCTCCACGCTATTTTGGAATTTTGGATGTTGTGGATATTATAAAGGTAGATTTCAGCGATACACGCAGTCCATCCCTTAAAAATATCGTAAGCATAGCGAAAAGTTTCCATAAAGAAGTCATCGCGTATAATGTAAATTCCGTAAAATCTTATGAGTATGCGAAAGACTGCGGCTGTAAATTCATGCAGGGCGCTTGCGTCGCAATCCAGTATGCGTCCAAAGTACATCGCATGGATCATATGCAGAGTAACTTTTTCCAGCTTATGGTTGCCATTACTAAGGATGAACCGGATATCGATGAAATTGAAAATATCATTTCTCGTGACGTTACGCTTGCATTTTCTCTGATCAAATTGGTCAATTCTGCTTATTTTGCTTTGCGTAATCGTGCCAGATCGGTCAAACAGGCTCTCATCGTTTTAGGTCTTGGTCAACTTAAGCAATGGATTTATTTGCTTAGTTTTCGGCAGGATAATGGGGAACTGCCGGAGGAATTGATTCGTATTTCATTTTTAAGAGGCAATTTCTGTGCAGAATTATCGCAGTATGTTGTCGATCTTACGATTTCAAAATCGGAAGCTTATTTAATGGGTATGTTCTCCACATTGGGTCTATTAATGGAAGTACCACTAGCCGCTGCACTTGGTGAACTAGCAATTTCAGATGAAATTAGGCAGGCACTGCTGGATGGATCGGGGAAATGCGGCGATCTGTTTAACTTAATTCTATGTTATGAAAACGCGGATTGGGCAGGCATTACAAAGTATGCGCAATCGCTTGGAATTCCTCTTAGCATTATTACGCAGGAATATTTTGAATGTGTGGAAATGGTCAACACGACTTGGAAAAATCTTATGATTCCTTATCCTGAGCAGGGAAACAAAGAAAATGAGGCACACGTTGCAACTCAAGATAATTAAACAAAAAACCGTCCGGAATTCCCGGACGGTTTTTTATTTATGTACTGTTTGTTCTTCGGTTTCATCCATTGTTTCTCCAATTCCTCGTGACTTTTTATAGTCTCGATAAAGAGATGCGATTGAAGATTCAAAATCAAGCCCAAATAGGGACGGAACCAAAAAGGAGAAGATATGATCGTGGTCTAGGTCACGTTGGATTGCTAAAACGGTTTCCGTAATGACAATATTTTTTAAAAACTGCTGTCCTGTGTAATTGCCGGAAGCAATGTAATTATACAGAACCTGTTTTACCATTTTATTGTCATTCATATCTACAATACAAGAAATAGCTTTTCTTAAAAAAGAGTCATTGTATTTAGCAGTTTCTTTGTTTACTCGTTTGTCCAATTCAAGTAGTCCAAAATCATGAGCACAAGTTGCAAGCTCCATCAATTGCCGGACAATTGGAAGGCATTCCATTCGATCTGTTCGACTGCACTGCAGACGCTGAGAAAAAAATTCGAAATCCATCTTTTTTACCTCATCATAAATTTATAACCATTATAACATAATTTTTTTAAGTTACCTAATGAAATGTTGTTTTATTATCATTTTTTATAGTAAATAGGAGTTTAGTTTTAAATTTTTAGGACGATTTAATAAATAAGGGAGAGTAATGAATGAGAGGATGAGCGTTTTGAAAAGTATCCGAAAAAGAATTACATGGGTTCTAATTTTGGTAATTGTATCATTAAGCTGCATTTTTGGTCTTCTTTGCAGTATTCTGAACTATCGATCCTCAATCAATCTGCTGGAGCAAACGATGACGGAAACAGCACAAGTCGCGGCAAAACAAATATCCAACGAATTACAGGCTTATAAGAGTATCGCATATGAAGCCGGATGTTTGGATTCGCTTGCCCGCAGTTCTGTTACGAAAAATGAAAAATTGGCAATTATAAATCAAAAGAATAAAGTGAATGACTTTGTTCGCGGCAATCTTTTGGATTTAAGAGGGAATAGTCTTTTTGATGGAAAAAATTATGCAGATCGCGATTATTTTAAAGCAGCAATCAAAGGACAAACCTTTTGTTCCGATCCGATTGTCAGTAAAGTCACAGGAGTATTGACATTTATTGTAGCCGCACCTTTGTGGGAAAATGGTGTGCCTGACTCTAACGTGGTCGGGGTTGTCTATTTTGTGCCGCATGAAGATTTTTTAAATCAAGCGGTAAGTGAAATTAAAGTGGGGCAGACGGGTTCCACTTCGATTTTGAATCATGCAGGGCTCACAATTGCCAGCGAAAATGCAGAAAAAGTGGGCGCTGAAAACGTGATGGAACGTGCGAAATCGGATTCATCTTTGAGCGCCAAGGCGGCCATTGTACAAAATATGATTGCCGGAAAAAACGGATTTGACCATTTTAAAGAAGATGGGATGTCTAGGTTTGGCGCTTATGCTCCAATAGAAGATACAAATGGTTGGAGCATTGTTGTCTCTGCCAACCAAGATGAATTTTTAAGAGGCGCAAAGCTGTCAATTTTAATTACGGCATTGTTAGTTGCATTGTTTATTCTAGCCGGAATTTTTATCGCAAATCGATTTGCCAATTCCATTGCAAAACCAATCAAAGCATCTGCGGATAGGCTGAAAGGCTTAGCGCATGGGGACTTCACATCTCCCGTACTTAAATCGACTGCAAAAGATGAAACAGGGGAGCTTTTAAGAGACTTGAGTGTTACCGTCGATACACTCAATCGTACTGTTTCCGATCTATCGTACCATTTAGAGGAAATCGCTAGCGGGAATTTTACAAGTAATTTAACAATGGATTATCCCGGAAATTTTAGTAAATTAAAGAATTCCATTCGAGTAATTCAAGAGTCGTTTAATCGGTCGATGGGTCAGATCAATGTCAGCGCTGATCAAGTTTCAGATGGTGCGGGTCAAGTGTCATCAGGTGCACAGGCTCTTTCGCATGGAGCCTCTGAACAAGCTGGCGCCGTTGATGAATTGGCACAACTGGTAGATGATGTCTCCGGTCAAGTGCAGAATACGGCAAAAAATGCGGCGGATGTAAATTTAAAGGCAAGAAATATGGGGGAACAACTTACTTTAGGAAATCAGCAGATTCAAGATTTAATGACGGCAAATGATAGAATCAGCGAATCTTCCAATGAAATCCGCAAGATTATCAAAACGATCGAAGATATAGCGTTCCAAACCAACATTCTTGCATTAAATGCGGCAGTGGAGGCGGCAAGAGCAGGATCTGCCGGGCAGGGATTTGCGGTGGTAGCGGATGAGGTTCGCAGTCTTGCGTCAAAAAGTGCGAAGGCGGCAAAAGAAACCGCTGAACTGATCGAAGGCTCAATCCAAGCTGTGAAAAACGGAACAGGTCTGACTCAGGGGGCAGTAGAGACTATGTCAACGGTAGTGGAAAACGCACAAGTTGTTGTTGGTGTTATCGATCAAATCTCACATGCCAGCGAACGCGAAGCAAATTTGATTCAGCAGATTACAGACAGCATTGAGCAGATTGCAAGCGTTGTGCAAACCAATTCTGCGACAGCAGAACAAAGTGCCGCGGCCGCAGAGGAACTTTCAAGCCAAGCACAGCTGATGAAAGACATGGTTAAAATTTTTCATTTAAAAACAAAACGCGAAGAATTAAAAGCAGCGAAATAAACTACAACCAAATAATAAAAAAACCAACAGCCGATCACGTGATCGGCTGTTGGCTTTCTTTTAAATAGGAAATACTATTTTGCTTTCGAATCCGTCTTTGATGGATTGGTCAAACGGTCGATCATTGAGACCAGATTCGCAATTTCTGGTTTTGAAATTTGACCATCTGCGCCTAACTGATCCCCTTTCACTTTCATTTCTTCATTAATTAGTGAAGAAAACAGCACAACAGGTATGGTTTTCAAGACAGCATCGCTTTTGATCAATTTGGTAAGCCGATGTCCGTCCATCTGCGGCATTTCAATGTCACTGACGATACACGAAACATGATTTTTAATCGGGTCGCCGGAAGATTTAGCTTCCTGAAGATAGTCCCAAGCCTCCTGCCCATTGTCTGTTTTTACCGTGTTGTTATAGCCTGCGCGGTGCAGAGATTCAATAATCATTTTGGATAACAGCATGGAATCTTCTGCAATCAAAATGCATTTATTGCTGCGATGACGGTCACCTAGCCGTTCAAGATCATGATAATTGATACCTGTTTCGGGGCTGATTTCTGCTACAATTTTTTCAAAATCCAAAATTGTAATCAATCTGCCCTCATATTCTGCAATTCCGGTTGCGACACCTTCCTCGCCACCGTAAATGATGCGATCCGGTTTTTGCATTTTTGTCCACGAAATGCGGTCGATTCCGACAACCGAGTGTACATGGAACGCAAAATTTAAATTATTGAAATGAGTGACAATAAAAATATCATGATCTTTGTTTTCGGATGGGGGAAGACTGAGGTATTTGGCGAGATCGATAACGGTAATGACCTCATCTCTTGGTTTAAAAATTCCCTCGATCACAGGATGCGCTTTTTGCATGGGTTTGACTGGGCTGATCATCATGATTTCCCGTACTTTTGCAACATTGATACCAAAAAGTTCTCCTGCAATTGTAAACTCCATGATTTCAAGCTCATTTGTACCGGATTCCAGGAGGATTTCTGTCTGATTACGTTGCTTCATAAACCGAACACTCCATTTCAAGCTAATATTTCCAATAACATAAGCGGCTTAGCGAATGCTTCTTACAAATTATAACAGTTATAATTATATAATCGGCATGAAAAAGAAAAAATCAAGCGTTTAAACATTACAAAATTGTAACCGACAGTAACTATAAAAAACTTCCATTATTTGCTGTATTTTATAAAAAAGAATATCTAATTTTATATAAAACGACAAGATTAGCGGTTGCGTATTTTTTTTAATTTAGTTGACTAAATAACTGTCGAAATAGTTATTAGGAGTTATATATATAATATATAGGGGGTCTTATTTTGCA